>NZ_VSWE01000008.1:0-284603 GCF_009668275.1 Herbaspirillum sp. CAH-3
TGTCGCCGTGGGCAAAGTTGATCAGGTTCAGCACCCCGTACACCATGGTGTAGCCCAGGGCGATCAGTGCGTACATGCTGCCTAGCACCAATCCGTTGATGATCTGCTGGATGAAAATGTCCATGAATAACTCTTCGATCTAAATGGAAACAAGAAAAACACGTGGGCCTGCACCAAAGCGGACACCGCGCGAAAGCATGTCGATTAGCAAAATCCGTTCCCGCAAGCCGGGATCGCGTTATCACTCTTCATAAAAAGGGTGCAGGCGTTCCGCGCGAGCATCGCTCGCTGGCAGGGGAAATGAAGGGAAAATCAGCCGCTGTGGCCGCACAAGCGGCTTGGGCCATGGGCGGCGTACGCGTTGGGCGTTCGCCAGGGAGGTCTTCGCCGGATGCACCGGATGGAGCCGGTGGGCAGATGCTCTTGCATATGAATGTCTCCCGTCTCTGGTTGACGCCGCGTTGGCGGCGCCCTGCCCTCTTTGGTGAGGGCTAGCGCTCGGCCGCCTTTTGGGCGGGCCGTCGATAATGGTGCGGAATTATACGCAGAAGATTCCAACAATCGAGCACAAACAATCGCCTGTTACAGAAGAAAGTGCGGTAAGACCAATGAATCGTCGGTGACTTCACAACACCTGTCTCGCAAATGAAGAAGGCCTGCATCAGCAGGCCTCTTTGCGCAAACGGCGGACGAGGATTTCGTCCGAAAATTCACCCTTGGTCACAGGGTCGATGCAGCCTCACGCCGATTCGGCCGAGGGCGCGCGGGAACCCAGTCCCTTGGGCAGGGGGAAGGTGACGTTTTCTTCAATACCGTCCAGCACGCGCACACTGCGGGCACCGATTTCCTTGATGCGATCGATCACGGCCTGCACCAGCACTTCCGGCGCCGAGGCACCGGCGGTGACGCCGATGCGCTGGCGGCCCTGTACCCATTGCGGGTCGATCAGGGCAGCGTTGTCGACCATGAAGGCGGGCACGCCCTTCTTCTCGGCCAGCTCGCGCAGGCGGTTGGAGTTGGAGCTGTTGGGGCTGCCGACCACGATCACCACCTCCACCTGCGGGGCCATGAACTTCACGGCTTCCTGGCGGTTGGTGGTGGCGTAGCAGATGTCGCCCTTCTTGGGTTCGGCAATCTCCGGGAAGCGCGCGCGCAAGGCCGCGATGATGTCGGCCGTGTCATCCACCGACAGCGTGGTCTGGGAAACATAGGCCAGCAGGCCGGGATCGGCTACCTGCAGGCGCTGCACGTCTTCCACGGTTTCCACCAGGTGCATGCCGGCCTCGGTCTGGCCCATGGTGCCTTCGACCTCGGGGTGGCCGGCGTGGCCGATCATGATGATCTCGCGGCCTTCGCGGCGCATCTTGGCCACTTCCATATGCACCTTGGTGACCAGCGGGCAGGTGGCGTCAAACACCGTCAGGCCGCGCTCGGCCGCCTCGGCCTGGATCGCCTTGGATACGCCGTGGGCCGAAAAGATGACCGTATTGCCGGCCGGCACGTCGGCCAGCTCCTCGATGAAGACCGCGCCCTTGGCCCGCAGGTCGTTGACGACGTAGGCGTTATGCACGATTTCATGGCGTACGTAGATGGGGGCGCCAAACTGCGCCAGCGCACGTTCGACGATCTCGATGGCGCGGTCCACGCCCGCACAGAAACCACGGGGCTGGGCCAGCAGGATTTCAGGTTCGGCTTGTTCCATGGTCATGGTCATTTCCTTGATTCTTCAAAACATTGCGAGGGCCAACTCGCCAAATGACGAGGCTCTTACAGGATTCCGATGATTTTTACTTCGAACTTCAGCGTTTGGCCGGCCAACGGGTGATTGAAGTCGAAAATTGCGCCATCATCATCGATCGCTCGCAGGATGCCAGCAAAGCGGCCGCCACCGGGGGCGGCGAAGTCAACCAGGTCGCCGACGCGATAGTCCTCATCCATGGAGGAGTTTTCTTCCAGCGTGGCGCGCGAGATACGCTGGATCAGCTCTTCGCTGCGCTCGCCGAAAGCCTGGGTCGGACTCAGTTCAAAGGTCTGGTGCGTGCCTTCGGGCAGGCCCAGCAGGCAGGCTTCGAGGAAAGGAGCCAGCTGGCCCTGGCCGAACTGCAGGGTGGCCGGGTTCTCGTTGAAGGTGCTGACGATGTCTTCTCCGTCCAGCGAGGCCAGGCGGTAATGCAAGGTGAGGTAGGCGTTTTCGGTGACGACGGGGACAGTTGGGCTGGACATGGCTGGAAGCAGACTGAAAGACGGGCTGAAATACGGGCAGGAAACAGGCAGCAATACCGGAGCCTGCACAAGAGCCCGCTATTGTAAGCCACGTTGGCCCGATACGCCGCCGGCAGCTTCATCGCCACACGCTGCCGGATGCAGCATCCTGCCTTTCCTTGCGCCGGCGCAAGCGGACTGCGGCGGTCCAAACGTTCTTTTCGGCGCGATCCCGGGCGGGGTCGCCAGCGTTATCCCCCCTCAAGTCTAAGGAGACTCACACCATGACCATGACCCTCTTGGATTGGCCCAAGGAACAGCGGCCACGCGAACGCTTGCTGGAGCTGGGCCCGGCCGCCCTCTCCGATGCGGAATTGCTGGCCATCTTCCTGCGCGTGGGCACGCCCGGCAAAAG
This sequence comes from Herbaspirillum sp. CAH-3, assembly GCF_009668275.1. Classification (NCBI taxonomy): domain Bacteria; kingdom Pseudomonadati; phylum Pseudomonadota; class Betaproteobacteria; order Burkholderiales; family Oxalobacteraceae; genus Herbaspirillum; species Herbaspirillum sp. CAH-3. The sequence continues at coordinate 2,618 of NZ_VSWE01000008.1, forward strand.
CGTGATGGAGCTGTCCATGGACGTGCTGCAGCGTTTCGGCTCGCTCGGGGCCCTGTGCAATGCGGTCCAGCGCGACCCTTGCCTGGGCAATGGCCTGGGGCCGGCCAAATGCGCGCAGATATGGGCGTCCCTGGAACTGGCCAAGCGCGCCATCAACGGCAACCTGAGGCAGGAGTCCGCGCTCAATTCCACCCGTGCCGTGGGCGACTACCTGAAACTGATCTTCGCGGGCAAGGAACATGAATGTTTCGTCGCCGTCTTCCTGAACATGCGCAACCAGCTCCTGGCCACCGAAGAAATGTTCAGGGGCTCGCTGAACCATACGACGGTCTACCCCCGTGAACTGGTCAAGGCGGCATTGCGGCACAATGCCGCCTCGGTCATCGTCGCCCACAATCACCCCTCGGGCGACCCGAAGCCCAGCGAGGCGGACCTGGCCCTGACCCGCACGCTCAAGAAGGCGCTGGAACTCATCGATGTGGAATTGCTGGACCATGTCGTGGTGGCCGGGACACGCCATTACTCCTTTGCCGACCATGCCCAGGTCTGATGTGCAGCCCCGGCAATCGGCCGCAAACCCTTGCCAGGACTGGGCGAAGCCTTCCTGCGCCAGGGCGGTGGACTGAATGTTTCCGGAATTGTTAAATCAACGTCGACATCGAAGACACAATTGTTTTTCGCAAGTCATTGAAAAACCTGAGTTTTTTCCATATACTCTCGTTTTTCCCAAATTCGGAAATTTTTAAGGAGTCTCACATGGCACGTGTCTGCCAAGTCACCGGGAAGGGGCCGATGGTCGGCAACAACGTTTCCCATGCAAACAACAAGACCAAGCGTCGTTTCCTGCCCAACCTGCAGAACCGCCGCATTTTCGTCGAATCCGAGAACCGCTGGGTTTCGCTGCGTTTGTCCAACGCCGGCCTGCGCGTGATCGACAAGATCGGCATCGATGCCGTTCTGGCCGATCTGCGTGCTCGTGGCGAAAAAGTCTAATTAGCAGAGTAAAGGAAATCTATCATGGCGAAATCCGGCCGCGACAAAATCAAACTGGAGTCGACCGCAGGTACTGGTCACTTCTACACCACCACCAAGAACAAGCGTACTACGCCCGAAAAGATCAGCATCATGAAGTTCGATCCCAAGGCGCGCAAGCACGTCGAATACAAGGAAACCAAGATCAAGTAATTGATCCCGGTCTCCCGATGAAAAACCCGCAGAGTCTTCTGCGGGTTTTTTATTGCCCGGGTTTTCCTGGCTTGGCTGGCTTGGCTCGCTTGGAGCGCCGACGATGTCCCCTGGCCGCGCCGTCCTGAAAGAAATCTTCACCAGCCCGCGCCAGCGCCCAAAGAAAAATCCCCGCAGATCGCTCTGCGGGGATTTTTTATTCAGCCCCCGGTTTCCACCGGGTCAGCCAGCGAAGATCAGGCGTAGCTGCGCAGGCGCAGGGCGAAGTCACGCAGGGCCTTCACGCCAGAGGCTTCGGCGCGGGTGCACCAGTCCTGCAGTTGCTGCAGCAGCTGTTCGCGGGTCGAGTGCGAACGCTCCCAGATGGCGCCCAGCTCGATGCGCATTTCATGCATGGTCTGCAGGGCCTTGCTGTGGGCGAACAGCTCCGAGAGTTGCTGCTTCTGGCCATCTTCCAGGCGAGCAGGCTCACGCTGCAGCAGCTTCTTGGAGGACTTCAGGAAACGCGATTCCAGCTGGGCCTTCTCGATCAGGTGATCCAGCTCGTCCTTCCAGGCGCTCTTGAGCGAACGGGCGTACTTGGCGGTCACGTCGTAGCGGTTGGCGATCACGGACTGCAGGGTATCGAAGTCGATCACCGATTTCTGGCTGTCGAACTTGGGCACCGGTGCCACCTTCTTGACCTTGGCCAGGCCGAAGGTTTCCAGGATACGGATGTACATCCAGCCGATGTCGAATTCGTACCACTTGGCCGAGAACTTGGCCGAGGTGCCGAAGGTATGGTGATTGTTGTGCATTTCCTCGCCGCCGATGATGATGCCGATCGGGAACAGGTTGGTCGCTGCATCGTTGCAATCGTAATTGCGGTAGCCCCAGAAGTGACCCAGGCCATTGACCACACCAGCCGCCCAGAACGGGATCCAGGCCATCTGCACGGCCCACACGGTCAGGCCGATGGCGCCGAAGAGCAGCACGTCGATGATCAGCATGATGCCCACACCCTGCCAGCCGTACTTGCTGTAGATGTTGTGTTCAATCCAGTCGTCCGGGGTGCCGTGGCCAAACTTCTCCATGGTCTCGGCATTCTTGGACTCCATGCGGTACAGCTCGGCACCCTGCCACATCACCTTGTTGATGCCGCGGGTCTGCGGGCTGTGCGGATCTTCTTCGGTCTCGCACTTGGCGTGGTGCTTGCGGTGGATGGCGGCCCATTCCTTGGTCACCATGCCGGTGGTCATCCACAGCCAGAGACGGAAGAAGTGGCTGGGGATCGCGTGCAGTTCGAGCGCGCGATGCGCCTGGCAACGATGCAGGTAGAGAGTCACGCCCACGATGGTGATGTGCGTCATCACCAGTGTGTAAATGACAATCTGCCAACCGGACGCGTGCAGCAGGCCGTTGGCAACAAAGTCGAGGATCGCATCAAGGGTCATCAGTACAACTCCAAATAGAAAACAACTATCGGACTACAAAACAGGATTATTACTTGTTCCGTGAAAATGGTTTTATTTTCTTTTAATTGCCGGGCATTGTACGCGAATTCTGCGACTCTGGGCCATCAGGAATTTCCTGGCGCGTACTTTGGCGGAAGCTGCGCTCATCCATGATCCGGATGTCGCGCTTGGGATGGGCCACCTGGATGCCGTGCTGCTTGAAGGCGGCCCAGATGGCACGATTGACGTCGGACAGCACATTGAGCCGTCCATTTTCCGGGTCGGTGATCCAGAATCCCAGTTCCAGCTCCAGCCCGTCGGCGCCGATCTTGATCAGCAAGGCCTGCGGGGCGGTCTGCTGGGAGACCCGTTGGACCCCAAGTGCGGCCTGTTCCATGATGGACAAGACCGTTTCCACATCGTCCTGGTACAGAATTGTAAGCTGTGTAGCCAAACGTACAATGCGATGGGTCAAGGAATAGTTTTGTACCGGATTGGAGACAAAAAGCTCATTGGGCAACACCGACTCAATACCGTCCAGCCCTTCCAGGATGGTGTAGCGGGTATTGATCTGGGTGACCTTGCCGAAGTATTTCTCGACTGCAACCATATCGCCGATCACCATGCTGCGCTCCAGCAGGATCACGAAGCCGGAGACATAGCTGCTGGCGATCTTCTGCAAACCCAGGCCGATCCCCACGCCCAGCGCGCCGCCGAAGACCGAGAGCACCGTCAGGTCGATCCCCACCAGCGACAGGCTGACCAGGAAAGCGATGAGGATCAGCAGGGCCCGCATCATGCGCGCCACCACCGTGCGCAGCGAGGAATGCATGCCGCTGAACTTCATCAGGCGGTTTTCCACCACCGTCCCTATCCACAGGGCAATGATGAGCGTGACCAGCACCGAGGCCGCACCTTGCAACATCGTCAACAACGACACCTTGTGGCGTGCCAGCGGGAACGTGGTGGTATCCAGATAATCGACGAAATCCGGCCACAGGCCGGTAATCCACAGCACCACGCACAGCCAGACCAGCAGCGCGATGACTTTTTCCGACAGGTGCAGCAGCGCGCCCACTGTCGCATCCTTCACGAAGATGCCGCGCAATACGTAGAACACGAAACGCATCGCCACCTGGGCAATGGTCAGGGGAAACATGATTTCCCACAAAGTGACCGCATGGTGGCCGCGCTTGAGAATGTAATAGGCTCCCGTGAGCAGGCCCAGGGCCAGCAGCGGCGAGAGCACGCGGGCAAAGCTCTTGACGCCGATCTGCATGACCAGCGACTGCTCCTCGCCATCGGCGGGCAGCACGAAACGCGCGCGCAGCCAGCGCGAGAGGCCGATGCCGCCCAGCAACGAGAGCGCGATGACGACCAGCTGGCGCAGCAGGTCAACGGCGCTGATATCGGTGAAGAGGGAAAGGAAATGATCGGTCATGGCTGGCCGGATGAAGAATCAGGGCAAATCAGGGCGCCGCCTGGGCATCCTGGCGATGGCGCTGCCAGTTGCTGGCGTAGCGTGCAGCCAGCGGCGGGTTCTTGCCGAGGATGAGCACGTTCTCGGCATTCTTGTGCTGGGCCGACCAGGTGAAGTTGTAGCTGCCCGTAATGACGGTGGCCGTGGGCAAGGCCGCATCGATGATGATGACCTTGTTGTGGGCATTGCGGTAAGCCGTTTCCAGCCAGACCGGAATGCCGGCCGCGCGCAGCTGGCGCAGGCGGTCTTCGGAATTCTTGTCGAGCTGGCCGGCATCCATGAGCACGCGCACGTCGATGCCTCGTTTGCGGGCGGCCACCAGTTCGTCCGTAATAGGACGGCTGGTGAGCAGATAGGCTTGCATCAGGATCTGGCGTTGCGCGGCCTGGAGCTGGCCGACGATCAGGGCTTCGATGTCATCCCAGGGCGCGAAAGCGGATTGCACCGTCCCCTGCGCTGCCATCACCGGCGGTGGCGGCAGCGCTTCCCCGGCCTGCAGGCCAGCGACGGCCACTGCCAGCAGGGCGGCGGCCAGGCCAGGCAGCAAGCGCCGCCGCCTCATGCAGCGCGGCGCTCCAGGACGGCCGCGAAGAAACCGTCAGTCTGGTGCTGGTGCGGCAACAGCTTCAGGTAATCGCCGGTATCCAGCACAATCTTCTGCTCGGCCAGCACTTCGCTCATGGGGCGCAACGTGAAGTCGGGATGCGAGGCCAGGAAGTCGGCGATGACTTCATCGTTCTCTTCTTCCAGGAAGCTGCAGGTGCCATACACCAGGCGGCCGCCCGGACGCACCAGGCGCGCGGCGCTGGCCAGGATCGAGCCTTGCTTGGCACGCATTTCGGTGAGCGTCTCCACGCTCTGGCGCCATTTCATGTCGGGGTTGCGGCGCAGGGTGCCCAAGCCGCTGCAGGGTGCATCGACCAGCACGCGATCGAGCTTGCCGGCCAGGCGCTTGACCTTGGCGTCGTTCTCGTGGGCGATCACCACCGGATGCACATTGGACAGGCCACTGCGCGCCAGGCGCGGTTTGAGCTTGGCCAGGCGCTTTTCGGACACGTCGAAGGCATACAGGCGGCCGGTATTGCGCATCAGCGCGCCCAGCGCCAGGGTCTTGCCACCGGCGCCGGCACAGAAGTCGACCACCATTTCGCCGCGCTTGGCGCCGACGATCTGGGCCAGCAGCTGGCTGCCTTCATCCTGCACTTCGATGGCGCCATCCTTGAACAGCGGCAGGTTCTGCAGGGCCGGCTTCTTGAACACGCGCAGGCCCAGCGGGGAATACGGGGTCGGTTCGCAGGCCACCGGCGCCTTGGCCAGTTCGGCGATGACGGTATCGCGGTCGGCCTTCAAGGCATTGACCCGCAGGTCCAGCGGCGCCGGACGGTTCATGGCATCGGCCAGTTGCAGGGTGGCTTCCTCGCCCATGCGGGCAACCAGCTTTTCCCACAGCCAGGGCGGCAGGTTGCTGCGCATCTGGGGCGCCAGCTGGGTGCGGTCGATCTGGGCCACGCGCTCCAGCCACTCGGCTTCGCCTTCCTGCAGGCCGGCGATGGATTCGGCGCCGACCGCATCGGCCAGGCCCAGCAGCGCCAGGCGGCGCATCATCGGGCCGCTGCCGGATTCGGCGAAGTTGGTCAGGACCGTCTTGTTGCGCAGCAGGCCGTAGACCGCTTCAGCGATCACGCCGCGCTCGCGGCTGCCCAGGCGGGGATTGTCGCGGAAGTAGCGCGACAGGGTCACGTCGGCCGGGCCGGTGAAGCGCAGCACTTCGCGCAGCAGTTCTTCGGTATGGGGGATGATCGCGGGAGGCAATCTCATGCTAGGTCCTTCAGATTCAATTCAATTCAAGATAAGGGGTGCGCGGCGGCGCTTGCTCGTTGCGCCTCAGGCGTCGGCGGCCAGGCGCACGCGCGCGCCGTCCAGTGCCAGGCGGCCTTGCACGAACCAGCGCACGGCACGCGGATAGATCACATGTTCCTGTTCCAGGACCCGCTCGGCGAGCGTCTCCTCGCTGTCCTCTTCCAGCACCGGCACGGCAGCCTGGGCCACGATGGGACCGTGGTCGAGGTCGGGCGTGACGAAGTGCACGGTCGCGCCGTGCAGCTTCACGCCGGCCGCCAGTGCCTGCCGGTGCGTCGCCAGCCCCGGGAAACTGGGCAGCAGCGACGGGTGGATATTGAGCATGCGGCCCTGGTAATGATTGACGAACGGTGCCGTCAGGATCCGCATGAAACCGGCCAGCACCACCAGGTCCGGCGCGAACGCGTCGATCTGCTCGCGCAAGGCGGCATCGAACTGGTCGCGCGTGGGATAGTCGCGGTTGGCCACGACGGCCGTGGCAATGCCGTGGCTGGCGGCGAATTCGAGGCCGCTGGCGTCGGCGCGGTTGCTGATGACGGCGGCGATTCGGGCAGGCCACCGCTCGGCCTGTGCAGCGCGGACGATGGCTTCCATATTGCTGCCTCGTCCGGAAATCAGGATGACAATGCTTCTCATGGTGTGCGCATTGTACCTGCTGACAGCCCCTCCGCCGCCGGTTTTCACGATGTGAAAGGTCCGGCGTGGCGTAAAAGGTTTATCAAAATGTGAAGAAAATTTACTGGAAGGAATAGAAAACGCGGAACGGCACCTTCTTCTCAGCCCAGTAATCGGCCGCATCGCGGAAGACGTCGAGCAAGGTCTCGCGCGCTTCCTTGTCGAATTTCTGGGTGTTGGGCAGTTGCTCCAGCACCACGACGAAACCGATCTGCTTGCCGGCCTTGTGGGTCAGGTCGGTCAGGCAGTCATGCAGGGCATCGAAGTTCTTGCCGAAGTGCCGGGGAAACTGGAAGGCAGTGGCGATGGTGGTCAGCACCTGCTGCTTGGTCACGGCCTCGGCGCAATAGGCATAGAGAAAGTGCTGCTGCAGGTGCGCGGCCTCCTGCTGCAGCTCGGTCACGCGGAAGGCGCGGATCGATTGCACGATATTGGGCGGCACCGTTTTGAACAAACTCATTTTGCCTTCAGTATTCATAGGCGGGGCTGTGTGGCTGTCGTGGTTGTCGTAATTGTCGTGATGGTGATGGCTGGCCTGCTGTGTGGCTTGCTGCAACAGAACTCGCGCGCCCTGCCCTGCGCTGTACAAGATCAGTCGCGTATCCGGCGGAAGGTCTTGTAATGGTCACTGGTGTAATAGTATTCGCCCGACGTGGCCGGTTCTCCCCCGCTGACGATGCGACGGGCCCCGCGATTGCGGGCGCGCGGCGTCTTGACCGTGTATTCGCGATAATACCCGCGCTTTTGCTTGGGCAAAACCCCTTCATAGTTGCCGAAGACCGCGCCATCCTTTTCATACGGGAAGGGCCCACCCTGACGGATCAGGGCCATGGTCTGCTGGGCTTCGCGCGGCAGCTGGTCAAGATTAACCTCCGGCAAGTTGCCCGGCACCGGCCCCTTGGCTTGCACCGGCGCGGCCAGCATCAGGGCCGTCAGCAGCACCAGCCAGTAACGGGTGAAGAAGGAAGAAATGAAGCGGGCTCGCATCTGCATCGTCTGCATTGATTCTGTTAATTGCAATTTTGTCAATTAATGGCAACAGCACTCGGTAGATTAACGCGTTGCTTTCGGCTAGGCAACCACGGCAGGCCAGGAACTTGACCGGCAGCAAATCAGGCAGAGGCTTGGAGCAGCTGGGCGGTATCCGGTTCAAAAAAGGCCAGCACCTCCTCGCGCTTGGCGTAGGTATCGCTTTCGCCCAGGGCGATCAGCTCGCGTGTGAAGCTTTGTTCAAACAACAGATAGGACGCCAGCGCCGAGCCACGCGCCTCGGTGGCACCGATACCGCCCAGCATGGTGCGGATCGGGCGCGGCAGGTTGCCGACGTGGCGGCTGGCGATGCTGTCGATGCGCTGCGAGGGCGAGATCACCAGGGTACGGATGGGTTTCAATGGCGTATGCCGGCGCTGCTCATCGTTCAGGACCGACAAGGTCTGGTTGACCCGGTTGATGCGTTCGATGTCGGCCGACAAGCCGTCGAGGAAGATCCCCGACATCGCATGTCCGGCTACCTGCGCCAGGCTGGGGTAATGCGGGGTATTGGTGGGGGCCTGCTCGCCCTTCTCGCCCATGCGGCCGGCGCCGATGATGAGTACCTTGGTGGCACCGAGGTGGATGGCCGGGGAAATCGGGGCGATCTGGCGCATCGAGCCATCGCCGCAATACTCGCAGCGGCCGTCGATGTACACCGGAATGGCCGGGAAGATGAAAGGAATGGCAGAAGAGGCCAGCAAATGGTCGATGCCGATCTGGTCGCGCATGGCCAGCCGCTGGGTGCGTCGCCAGGGCTCGATCTCTTGTGCGCACTGGTAGAAGGTGATGTGCTGGCCGCTGGTATAGGACGAGGCGGTCACCGCCAGCGCATGCAACTGCCCTTCGGCCAGGGCGGCATCCAGCCGTGGCAGGTCCAGCAGGCGATGCAGCATGCTCACCAGGGGAGTGTTGTCCAGCAGGGAGTTGGGCGGATTGGCGCGCCACTTGCGCAGCAGCCAGCCGAAGGAAAACAGCGACAGCCAGCGTGCCCCCGAGCGGATCACGCCCAGCGAATCGGCGCGGTACACCTGCTCCACCTGGAAATTGCTCCACACCGCCATCAGCTCGCGCACGGCTTCGCCGAAGTCGTCCGCCCGGCAGGCCAGGGCGGTGCCGTTGATGGCCCCGGCCGAGGTACCACAGATGATGGGGAAGGGATTGCTGTGCACCGGCCAGCCGGCTTCGAGCAGGATCATCGAGAGGGCGTTGAGCACACCCACCTGATAAGCCGCCCGCGCACCGCCGCCGGTCAGGATCAAGCCTGTTTTGTGTTCCATGGTCTCCATGAGGGGGAGCTTATCAGCAGCCCCCTCACTGTGGACAAGAGAATTGGCAGGCAAATGCCGTCTATTTGGGCTGCATGCGGATGGCACCATCGAGGCGGATGGTCTCGCCGTTGAGCATCACGTTCTCGATGATGGTTCGGGCCAGCTGGGCGTATTCGGTGGCACGGCCCAGGCGCGGCGGGAAGGGGACGGCCTGCCCCAGCGAATCGCGCACTTCCTGCGGCATGGCCAGCATCATGGGGGTTTCGAAGATGCCGGGGGCGATGGTCATGACACGGATGCCGCTGCGCGAGAGATCACGCGCCATCGGCAGGGTCATGGCAACGATGGCCCCCTTGGAAGCCGAATAGGCCGTCTGCCCGATCTGGCCATCGTAGGCGGCCACCGAGGCGGTGTGGATGATGATGCCGCGCTCGCCCTCTTCCTGCGCCTCGGTCTTGGCCATGGCGTCGGCCGCAAAGCGGGCCATGTTGAAGCTGCCGACCAGGTTGATGTTGAGCGTCTTCATGAACAGCGCCATGCTGTGCGGGCCGTTCTTGCCGACCAGCTTCTCGGCCGGGGCGATGCCGGCGCAATTGACCAGTCCGCGCAGGCTGCCGGCCGCTTGCGCGGCATGCACCACGGCCTGGGCGTCGTCTTCCGAACTGACATCGCAGCGCACGAAGACACCGCCCAGTTCCCGGGCCAGCACACTGCCGGCCTCCTCGTTGAGATCGGCCAGCACCGGCTTGCCACCGGCGGCGGCGATCATGCGGGCTGTGGCCGCGCCCAGGCCGGATGCTGCGCCGGTGACGATGAATACATTTCCTTCGATACGCATGGAGTCTCCTGTTTTTTCTCTGCGCGCAGCCAGGCGGATGGCCAGGCCGGCGAGCCATTGATGATGGGATACATCAGGGGCCATTATTTGACGAATCGGCCAGCCTGGCAATGCAGGCTTTCCCTTCGCGGTGGAGGATTATGCGCAGGTCGCCGCACGGCAGACTATCCGTGCGGCGACAATCAGCACTGCGGTCAGATCGGGTCAGGAGACCGCCGGCAGCAAAGGCACCAGCAGCAGCGCCACGATGTTGATGATCTTGATGAGCGGATTGACGGCCGGCCCGGCCGTATCCTTGTAAGGATCGCCCACGGTGTCGCCCGTGACGGCGGCCTTGTGGGCGTCCGATCCTTTGCCGCCGTGGTGGCCGTCCTCGATGTATTTCTTGGCGTTGTCCCAGGCACCACCGCCGGTGGTCATCGAGATGGCCACGAAGAGCCCGGTGACGATGGTCCCCATCAGCAGGCCACCCAGTGCCGACGGCCCCAGCAGCAGCCCGACCAGGATAGGCACGATCACCGGCAGCAGCGACGGCAGGATCATTTCACGGATGGCCGACGAGGTCAGCATGTCCACCGCGCGGTCATACTCGGGACGCCCGCTGCCATCCATGATGCCGGCGATGTCGCGGAACTGGCGACGCACTTCCACCACCACGGCACCGGCCGCGCGTCCGACGGCTTCCATCGCCATGGCACCGAAGAGATAGGGAATCAACCCGCCGATGAAGAGCCCGATGATCACCGCCGGGCTGGACAGGTCGAAGCTGGCGGTCTTGCCGACGGACTCCAGCGCATGCGTGTAATCGGCAAACAGCACCAGTGCTGCCAGGCCTGCCGAGCCGATCGCATAGCCCTTGGTGACGGCCTTGGTGGTATTGCCCACCGCATCGAGCGGATCGGTGATGGCGCGCACCGAATCGGGCAATCCCGACATCTCTGCAATGCCGCCCGCATTGTCGGTGATGGGTCCATAGGCATCCAGCGCCACCACGATGCCAGCCATGGACAGCATGGAGGTCGCCGCAATCGCAATGCCGTACAAGCCTGCCAGCCAGTAGGATGCCAGGATCGCCGCGCACACCGCCAGCACGGGATACGCGGTGGACTTCATCGACACCCCGAGACCGGCGATGATATTGGTGCCATGCCCGGTGGTGGAGGCTTCGGCAATATGGCGCACCGGCTTGAAGTCGGTGCCGGTGTAGTACTCGGTGATGTAGACCATGAGACCGGTGAGCACGATGCCCACCACGGCCGCGCCCATCAGCGGCACCCGCAGTTCGGGCGGCAACAGCAGCCAGGTGACGACCGCAAAGCCGACCAGCGACAAGCCGGCTGACCACCACAGCCCGGTATAGAGCGCCGACATGATCTTCTTGCCCGGCTGCGCCTTGACCATGGCGCAGCCGACGATGGAGGCCAGGATCGAGACCCCGCCCAGCGCCAGCGGATAGAGTACCGCCAAGGTTTCCAGACCCTTGAGCATGAGGCTGCCCAGGAGCATCGTCGCCACCAGCGTGACGACATAGGTCTCGAACAGGTCGGCGGCCATGCCGGCGCAATCGCCCACGTTGTCCCCGACGTTGTCGGCGATGACCGCAGGATTGCGCGGATCATCCTCAGGAATGCCGGCCTCGACCTTGCCCACCAGGTCGGCCCCCACGTCCGCGCCCTTGGTGAAGATGCCCCCGCCCAGCCGCGCGAAGATCGAGATGAGCGACGCCCCGAACGCCAGTCCGATCAAGGGCTGGATGGCATCGTGCAGGCTGACGGCGCGTCCCTGTCCGTAGACATACAGGACCCAGAAGAACAGCGACACCCCCAACAAACCCAGCCCCACCACCAGCATCCCGGTAATGGCCCCGCCCCGGAAAGCCACGCCCAGTGCATCGTTCATGCCGCGCGTGGCGGCCTGGGCGGTGCGCACATTGGCGCGCACGGACACGTTCATCCCGATGAAACCGCAAGCCCCGGACAACACCGCTCCCAGCAGGAAGCCGATGGCGGTAAGCCAGCCCAACCCGGGGATGAGTGCAATGAGGATCAGCAGCACCACGCCCACCATGGCGATGGTGCGATACTGCCGCGCCAGATAGGCCGCAGCCCCCTGCTGGATGGCCAGCGCGATTTCCTGCATGCGGGGGTTGCCGGGGTCCTGCTTGAGAATCCAGCGTCGAGAAACCAGGCCATAGATCACCGCGACCAAGCCGCAGGCAATGGCAAACGACAGGGCAAGTGCCATCTTCGTCTCCTTTGTTATCACGACTCATCAACAATCACGAACATCCGCCGCGCCGTCCGGGTTCTGCTGTTCCGGTTCGCCGCGGCCGATACTGCGCCTGCAAATTGCGTCGCCCTTCTTTATTGGAGTTGTTGTGCCTTGCCGGGCCGCCGGTGCTACGCCCTCGGGCGGGCGTCACTACCGGTGATCGGTTTATTTACTTAGTTTTTGCGTACTGCCGTGCTGACTGCATCAACAGCGACAGCATAAAAAAAGCGGACCGAAGTCCGCTTCACTTTACTCCGCCAGGGCGGCAAATGCACGATCCCTGATTTCTTCCACCGGACCGACGCCGGCGATCTTGCGATACTTCGGCGCACCCGGCTGGCCCGACTTGGCCCAATCACCGTAGTAGCCCACCAGCACTTCGGTCTGCTCGTGATACACGGCCAGACGCTTCTTGACGGTTTCTTCCTTGTCGTCGTCACGCTGGATCAGCGCTTCGCCGGTCAGGTCATCCTTGCCCTCGACCTTGGGCGGGTTGAACTTGACGTGATAGGTGCGGCCCGAACCCGGGTGCACGCGGCGGCCGCTCATGCGCTCGACGATGGCGCTGTCGGGGACGTCGATTTCCAGCACGTAGTCGATGGCCACGCCGGCTTCCTTCATCGCATCGGCCTGGCGCGTGGTGCGCGGGAAGCCGTCGAAGAGGTAGCCATTGGCACAGTCAGCCTGTTGCAGGCGATCCTTGACCAGGCCAATGATGATGTCGTCGGAAACCAGACCGCCCGCATCCATCACCTTCTTGGCAGCGATGCCAAGCTCGGTGCCCGCAGCCACGGCCGCGCGCAGCATGTCGCCGGTGGAGATCTGCGGAATGTTGAATTTTTCCTTGATAAAAGTGGCTTGCGTGCCTTTACCGGCACCAGGCGCTCCTAAAAGGATGAGGCGCATGTCGTTTCCTAAATTGAGGGTTTCTGAATATGAATGCTTGAATTCTTTTGCGACGTGATGGCAGAGGATCGCTACCATCTGGACGGTTATGCAGCTTGTTTGCGCGCCGTTTGCATCAGCTCTGGGACGAAACTTACCACAAAATCTTACCGAACCATGACAAACGCCTGATTTTTAAGCAGTCTCCGGACTCCGATTGTGTCGTGTCAGCTTGACATGGAACTTACAGCAAGCCGATCCGGCCACCCTTGCGCCGGATCATGCCTGCCGTCCGGACTAGGGATCAGAGCGCGGAGATGGTCTGCACCAGCGGGCTATCCGGCGGGGCCTCGAAATGCTTGCGCACGCGCAACAGGTCTTCGGGCGTATCCACCCCGGCTTCGGGCACCAGCGAGGTCACGTGCACGGCGATGGCATGGCCGTGCCACAGCACGCGCAATTGCTCCAGCGCCTCGATGCGTTCCAGCGGGGCCGGGGCCAGCGTCGGGTAGAGCTGCAGGAAGCGGTTGCTGTAGGCATACAGGCCGATATGGCGCAGCGGCACATATTCATTGGCATGATCCGGACCGCTGGCGTCGGGCAGCGACTCGCGCGACCTGGCGAACGCATCGCGATGCCAGGGGATGGTGGCGCGCGAGAAATACATGGCGCAGCCTTCCTTGTTCAACACCACCTTGACCACATTGGGATTGAAGGCGTCCTCGGCGGTCCCGATGGCGTGCGCAGCCGTGGCCATGGGTACGCCGTCCTTGATGTGGGCGGCGGTGGCGGCGATGAGGCCCGGATCGATCAGGGGCTCATCGCCCTGCACGTTGACCACCACCTCATCCTCGGCCAGCCCCAGCGCGGCGGCCACTTCGGCGATGCGGTCGGTGCCGGAGGGGTGATCGGCGCGGGTCATGGCCACTTCGATGCCATGCTGCTCGCAGGCGGCGTGGATGTCGTGGTGGTCAGTGGCCACGATGATGCGGGTGGCCCCGGAGAGCGCGGCACGCTCGGCCACGCGCACGATCATGGGCTTGCCGCCGAGGTCGGCCAGGGGCTTGTTGGGCAGGCGCGTGGAAGCCAGGCGCGCAGGGATGATGACGGTAAAGGTCATGGAATCAACCGCAGCAGGAAGGCAGAAATCAGGAATCAAAAGTTCGCGGACCCGCGTCAGGCCGCAGGCGCTGCCGGCACCGCCGACAGTTCGCGCGCTTCATCGGCCCACATGATGGGGATGCCATCGCGGATGGGGTAAGCCAGCTTGTCTGCCTTGCAGATCAGTTCCTGGGCTTTTTTGTCGTAGTCCAGCGGGCCCTTGCAGATGGGGCAAACCAGGATATCAAGCAGTCGGGCGTTCACGGAGTTTCTCCACTATATGTTCAGCCAGCGCGCCATCGATGCGCGCCGAGACAGGCACGACCCAGATGCGCGGGTCGTTTCGGATGGCCTCGATAGCCCTGCATTTTACTGCATCCTTTTCCGTGATCAGGATGACATCGGCCGCAAGGCCTGCAAAAGGATCGATGGCAAAATCAAAATGGTCTGGCAAGGGATGGCGCGCAAAGGACAACCCCGCCGCTGCCAGGGTGGCAAAAAATCGTTCGGGATTGCCGATCCCGGCCACGGCCGCCAGCCGCACGCCGCCCTCGCCCATCCGTTCCAGCGGCTTGTGCGCACCGGGCGGGGCCAGTTGCACGGCCTGGTCCGCCTGCAGCCGCATGGCGTGCGCGCCACCGGAGGCGCTGCCCTGCGCGCCGACATTGACCACCGAGAAATCCCGCCGGCGCGACGCCGGTTCCCGCAGCGGCCCGGCCGGCAGCAGCCAGCCGTTGCCCACGCCGCGCGCATCGGAGAGCACGATTTCGATGTCGCGCGCCAGCGCGTAATGCTGCAAGCCATCGTCGGAAATGATCACATCCACCTCGGGATGCGCCGCCAGCAAGGCGCGCCCGGCCTCCACCCGGCGCCGCCCGACCACCAGCGGCACAGCGGTGCGCTGGACGATCAGCAAGGGTTCGTCGCCCACCTGGGCCGCTGCCGAATCAGCCGTGACCGCCAGCGTCTGCGCCACACCGCCGCCATAACCGCGCGAAATCACGCCGGGATGCAGGCCCGCCATGCGCAAGGCCTCGATGAGCCAGATCGCAAAGGGCGTCTTGCCGGTACCGCCAACGAAGACGTTGCCCACCACGATCACCGGCACCGGCAGCCGTTCGGCGCGCTTGATGCCCAGCGCAAAGAGCCCCCGGCGCAACGCCGCGAGGGCGCCAAAGAGCAGCGACAACGGCCACAGCAGGCAAGCCAGCAGGCCGCGCCGTTGCCAGGCGCGGGTCAGGATGGCTTCGGCAGTGGGCCTGGATTCGGCCATTTTCGGGTTCCAGTGAATAAAAAAAATCCGGGCCAGGCGGGACCTGGCCGGGGCGCCATCGCTACGGGATGACGTGAAGCTATTGGCAAATTTACAGAATGGCGCGCGACCGGCTACTTGCTGCTGGACTGCGCCGCGAAGGTCAGCTTGGGATAACCCGCCATGCGTGCCGCCTCCATCACGTTGACCACGGTCTGGTGCGTGGCCAGCGCGTCGGCATTGATGATGATGACCGGGTCGGCCTTGCTGCCACTGCTGCGCACTGCTGCCTGCATTTCTTCCGACAGCCCTTGGGCATCGCGCGCGGCGATGCGCTTGTTGTTGATGGCGTAGCGGCCATTGGCGTCGATGGCGATGTTGATCTCGAAGGGCTGTTCCAGCGCCTTCTGGGCATCGGCCGTGGGCAGGGTGACCTGCAGGGCGGTGAACTTGCTGTAGGTGGTGGTCACCATCAGGAAGATCACGATCACCAGCAGCACGTCGATGAAGGGGATCAGGTTGATCTCCAGGTCTTCGCGGGGACGGCCCTTGCGGAAGTTCATGCGGCTCTCCAGCGTCCAGGATCAACGGCGCACATCGTGGACGATGTCCACGAACTTGACGGCCTGCTGCTCCATGTCGACCACGAAGCCATCCACCTGGGCGCGGAAGTGGCGATAGAACACCAGCGCCGGCATCGCAATGGCCAGGCCAAAGCCGGTGTTGTAGAGCGCAATGGAAATGCCGTGCGCCAGCTGCGCCGGATTGGTTCCGGCGGCGTTCTGCGAAGCAAAGATCTCGATCATCCCGACCACCGTGCCGAAGAGGCCCATGAGCGGCGCCAGCGAGGCGATCGTCCCCAGTGTGGTCAGGAAGCGTTCCAGACGATGCGCGGCGGCCTGGCCAGCTTCCTCGATGGCTTCCTTCATGACTTCGCGCGGGGCATCGACATTGCGCAGGCCGGCGGCCAGCACCTGGCCCAGGGGGGAGTTCTGTTCCAGCTTGTCGATCACGTCCTCGTTGACGCGTCCGCTCTGGTAGACCCGGACCACTTCGCCCAGCAGGTCCGGCGGCAGGATGCGCGTGCGGCGCAGGTAGGCCAGTCTTTCGATGACCAGCGCCAGGCCGATGATGGAAGCGATCAGCAAAGGCCAGATCGGCCAGCCGGCGGCGAGGATGATGGCGAGCAAAACGTACTCCTAAGAAATGCGGATGAGCGGTGAATCTGGTGCAGTCGACGGTCTTTCCAGGCACGTCCGTTTCTGCGGTGCAGAATGTAGCCGGTTGCGTGCGGCTCGGCAAGCGCAGCCGGCTTGGCTTTACAATGCGGCATTGTATCGCCCCTGGAGTCCCCGCGTCCCATGCCTGCCGACAAGTTCCCGCCCTTCCCTGCTGCCCGCCCGCGTCCGGAGGCCCTGCCGGCCGCCGCCACTAGCGAGGGCGGTCCGCCCATCCTGACCGTCTCCGGCCTGAACCAGGCGGTCGCACGCATGCTGGAGCGCAATTTCCCGCTGATCTGGGTCAAGGGCGAGATCTCCAATTTCACCCGGGCCGCCTCCGGCCACTGGTATTTCAACCTCAAGGATGACGGCGCCCAGGTGCGCGCGGTGATGTTCAAGGGCCGCGCACAATACGCCGGCTTCATGCCGCGCGAAGGCGACAAGGTTGAAGTCCGCACCCTGGTGACGCTCTACGCCCCGCGCGGCGACTACCAGTTGAACGTGGAAGCGATCCGCCGCTCCGGCGTGGGCGACCTCTACGCCGCCTTCGTGCAGTTGAAGGAAAGACTGGAACGCGAAGGCCTGTTCGACCGCGACCGCAAGCGCCCCCTGCCGGGCTTCCCGCGCCGCATCGGCATCGTCACCAGCCCGCAGGCCGCCGCCTTGCGCGATGTGCTCACCACCCTGCGCCGCCGCGCACCGCACGTGGAAGTGGTGCTCTACCCCACGCCGGTACAGGGCGAAGGCGCGGCACAGCGCATCGCCAATGCCATCCGGACCGCCTCCGGGCGCGCCGAATGCGATGTACTGCTGGTCTGCCGGGGCGGTGGCAGCATCGAGGACTTGTGGTCGTTCAATGAAGAAGTGGTGGCGCGTGCCATCGTGGAGGCCAGCATGCCGGTGATTTCCGGTGTCGGCCACGAAACCGATTTCACCATCGCCGACTTTGCCGCCGACTTGCGCGCGCCCACCCCCACGGCCGCCGCCGAGCTGGCCGCCACCGCCCGCGAGGACTGGCTGGCTGAACTGCGCGGCCACGCCAATGACCTCACGCGCGCGCTGCGACGCAGCCTGACCGATAAAGCGCAGACCGTGGACTGGCTTTCGCGCCGCCTGGTCAACCCCAGCGCGTATATACAGCACGAACGCGTCAAGCTGGCCGCACTGCAAACCCGGCTCGCCCACGCCACCCGCGTGCCGCTGACCCGCATGCGCCATCGCCTGCAGCAACTGGCCACCCACCTGTCGCACCAGATTCCCGACACCGCCCACGCCCGCCGCGACCTGCTGGACCTGACGCGACGGCTGCAAGGGGCCCAGGCGGCCCGGCAGCTGCGCCAGCGGCAGGCGCTGGCGGGACTGGCTACGCAGCTCGAACTGCTGAATCCGCAACGCACGCTGGAACGCGGCTACGCCATCGTCAGCGATCGCCAGGGCCGTGTATTGCACACTCCGGCCGAGCTGGCCGCCCGCAGCGAGGTCACCATCCGCCTGGCTGAAGGCAGTGCCGAGGTCGGCATTGCCAGCGTGCAGCCACGGCTGGATTGAGCCGGTTCGGCCGTCCGGCTTGACAGCTGTGGCAGACTTTTTTGGCATAAGCATTTTCCGGTGAAATACAGGCCAGCCTGCCGTATGACACCTGTTGCGGCCGGATGCGAATGTGCGGATGAGCTGGAACGTCTTGTGGGGACTGGCATCTACGGTTTTGCCTGCGCCGGCGACCGGCCACTCCCATTGGGAACCATTCGCATTTCCGCACTGGAGGCCGGTGCGCGACTGACGCGCGTCAGATTTGACCGAGTGCAAAGAATTGTCTTCCGCTTTAGAATCGCAGGTTCGGAAAAGACCCCTTCGTAGCAAACCAACAAGACTGAAAGGATTCATCATGGCACATACCCTTCCGGCACTGCCTTACGATCTGGACGCGCTGGCGCCCACGATTTCCAAGGAAACCCTGGAGTATCACTATGGCAAGCACCACCAGACCTATGTGACCAACCTGAACAACCTGATCCCGGGTACCGAATTCGAAAACCTGTCCCTGGAAGAGATCATCAAGAAATCTTCCGGCGGCATCTTCAACAACGCTGCCCAGGTGTGGAACCACACCTTCTACTGGAACGGCCTGACCCCGAAGGGCCAAGGCGCTCCGAGCGGCGCGCTGGCTGATGCCATCAACGCCAAGTGGGGTTCCTTCGACGCCTTCAAGGCCGAGTTCACCAAGCAAGGCCTGGCCAACTTCGGTTCCGGCTGGACCTGGCTGGTCAAGAAGGCTGACGGTTCCCTGGACATCGTCAACACCACCGGCGCCGGCACCCCGCTGACCACCGACAGCAAGCCGCTCTTGACCGTGGACGTGTGGGAACACGCCTACTACATCGACTACCGCAACGCACGTGCCAAGTACGTCGAGAACTACTGGGGCATCATCAACTGGGACTTCGTGGCCAAGAACTTCGCTTGATCACCCTGCCTCCCGGCGAAAAAAACCACGCGTGAGCGTGGTTTTTTTTCGTCTGCCGCAACGGTCGCAACTGCTGCAAATGCCGCAACTGCCGCAGTGCTCAGGAAAAGCGGTCCAGCACACTGTACCAGGCTACGCCGGCCGCGATGTAGAAACGCTGCAGGCCATGCAGCGGAACAGGCTGGATGGTGCTGACCGGGAAAGGAAACACGCTGCCCGCCTGGCCGCTCAGGCGCTGCGCCAGGCAGCGTCCCATGGTACTGGCCATGGCGATGCCACGGCCGTTGTAGCCCAATGCAATGCTCAGCCCGGCAGCAGGTTCATGGACGTGCGGCAGGAAGTCGCGCGTGATGGCCACCCGCCCCGACCAGCGGTAGTCGAACTCCACTCCGGCCAGTTGAGGGAACAGCAGGGCCACCGAGCGTTCCAGGTGGGCGAAATCGGCTGGTCCGCGCGGATCGCGGAAGGGGCCGCGTCCCCCCATGAGCAGGCGGCCCTGCGCATCGCGCCGGTAATACAACAGCAAGCGGCGTGAATCCGAAGTGACCTCGCCACCGGGCAAGATGCTGGCCCCCAGCGCTGGCGGGAGCGGCCGGGTAGCGACGATGAAACTGTTGGCGGCGATGACCGATTGGCGCAGATGCGGCCACAGGTCATCGGTATAGCCATTGGTGGCCAGGACCACCCGCTCGGCGTCGATTTGGGGTCCGTGTGCGCAATGCAGGCGCCAGCCGCTGGTGCGGCGCTCCAGGCGCGCCACGGGGGTGCCGCCATGGATGGCCACGCCCAGCCGCTGCGCCGCTTGCGCCAGTCCACGGCAATACTTCAGGGGATGCAGGCTGCCTGCCCGCTCATCCTTCCATCCTCCGACATAGGCGCCGGTGCCGATGTGGCGCGTCACTTCAGCCGCGTCCATCAAGCGGGCCGGCGCGCCTTCGGCCATCCATTGATGGGCACGTGCTTCCAGCGCGCGCATGACCTTGGGCGAATGCGTGGGTTGGATCCAGCCGGAACGCTGTGCTTCGCAATCGATGCCGTATCGGCTGATCAGGTCGAACACCGTATCGGCTGCCGAACCAATCGCCGCAATCAGGGGATCGGCTTTGGCGCTGCCAAACATGACCCGCAACTGGTCGGGATCGTATTTGAGGCCGGGGATGACTTGTCCGCCGTTGCGACCGGACGCCCCCCAGCCCGGCGCATGGGCGTCCAGCACGCACACCGACACACCGGCCTCGGCCAGGTGCAGCGCAGTGGACAGGCCGGTGTAGCCGGCACCGACGATGGCCACGTCATAGCGCGCGCTGGCCTGCAGGGGCGGGGTCTCCAGCGGATCACCGCCGGTGGCCGCCCACAGGGACGGCGGGAAGGCCGCATTGGATTGCTGTGTCATGGCTCAGGTCTCGTTCTCACTTGCCGATCACGCGCCGCAGGAAATCCTGTGTACGCGCATGCTGCGGTTCTGACAGCACCTGGGCTGCCGCGCCGGATTCGACGATGCTGCCGCTGTGCAGGAAGCACACGCGGTCGGCCACCTCGCGCGCAAAACCCATTTCGTGCGTGACCACGATCATGGTCATGCCATCGGCGGCCAGCGTACGCATCACTGCCAGTACTTCGCCCACCAGCTCGGGGTCCAACGCCGAGGTCGGCTCGTCGAACAGGATCGCTTCAGGCTGCATGGCCAGCGAGCGCGCAATGGCCACGCGCTGCTGCTGGCCACCGGAGAGCTGGGAAGGATAGGCATCACAGCGCGCGGCCAGGCCCACCTTGTCCAGCAGCGCCATGGCCTGGGCCCGGGCCTGATCGCGCGGCACACCATTGACGAAGACCGGCCCCTCGGTGACGTTTTCCAGCACGGTGCGATGCGGGAACAGGTTGAAGCGCTGGAACACCATCCCCACGCGGGTGCGCAAGCGGTGGATGTCGGCACCCTCGCGGTCAACGCGCTCGCCGTCGATGAAGATATCGCCGCGCTCGTAGGACTCCAGTCCGTTGATGCACCTCAGTACCGTGGACTTGCCCGAGCCGGACGGTCCGATCAGGCAGACCACCTCCCCCTCGGCCACCGACAGGGAAACATCCTTGAGCACTTCGTGCTGCCCGAAGCACTTGGAAATATGCTTGACCTCGATCATCGTGCCCTCCCCTTGCCGTGACGGATCTCCAGGCGGCGGATCAAGAACACCAGCGGCAGCGACAGCAGCAAATACAGTACCGCCACGGTGGTGTAGACCGTCATGTTCTGGAAGGTACTGGAGGCGATCATCTGACCGGCACGGGTCATTTCCAGCACCGTGATGGTGGACACCAGTGAGGAATCCTTGAGCATCATCACCAGCGTATTGCCATAGGGCGGCAAGGCGATGCGAAAGGCCTGCGGCAGGATTACGCGACGCATGATGAGCGGCCCGCGCATGCCGATCGACTGTGCCGCCTCGATCTGTCCCACATCCACCGCCTCGATGCCGGCACGGAAGTTTTCTGCCTGATAGGCCGAGTAGGCGATGCCCAAGCCGACCACGCCTGCCTGGAAAGCCGAGAGCTGGATGCCGATGTCGGGCAGAACGAAGTAGATGTAGAACAGCTGCACGATGATGGGCAACCCGCGGATGATGTTGATGACGGTGGCGCCGGCCAGTGCCACCGGCTTCAAGCGGGAGACTTTCATGAGGGCCAGCAACAGTCCGATCACTGAACTGAGCAGGAACGAAGCGATCGTGACTTCGACGGTGACCAACGCTCCCTTCAGGAGGATCGGCAGGAAGTCCAGCACGGTTTGCAGAAGCATGGGCGCAGTAGGGCGGCAGGAATGGGAGCAGGCCAGCAGGGCGCCGGTGGAGCGGCGCCTCTTGGGCGGAGGATGAAAACGCCGGGCGTCGGGCTCAGTTCAGTTTCCACTGCTCCACGATGCGTGCCAGCGTGCCATCGGCCTTGAGTTCGGCGATGGCCTTGTTCAAGCGTTCCATGAGCTTGGGGTCAGCCTTGCGGATGACCAGGCAGACATCGCCCATGAGAGTGGACTGGTATTCCTTGACAAGGCGTACCTGCGGATTGGCGCCTTGCGACAACTGGTAAGCCACGATGGGACGGTCGCCGAAGCCAGCCTTGATGCGGCCCAGGCCAACGTCGCGCATCATGTCGGCTACCGAATCATAGGTCTTCACTTCCTTGAAACCGCCCTTCTTGTTCAAGGCATCGACGAACACGGTACCGACCTGGGCACCGACGATTTCACCCTTGAGATCATCGAGGGTCTTGTAGCTCTTGGTGTCCTGGGCATTGACGAACAGGCCCTCACCATAGGAATACACCGGATCGCTGAAGTCCACGATCTGGGCACGGGCCTCGGTCTTCAACATGGCCGCGGCGATGATGTCGATCTTGTTCCCGGTCAGCGAAGGGATCAGCGCGGCAAAGGGCGTCTGCTGGATGTTGACCGAGAAACCGGCCTTGTTGCCCACGGCGGTGACGGTATCGACCATCATGCCCTGCAGCTTGTTGGTCTTGATGTCGAGGAAGGTGAAGGGCACACCGGTGGAGGTCGCCCCTACGTTGTAGCTTGACTGGGCCATGGCGGGCACGGCACCCAGCGTAGCGGCCAGGGCGACGCTGCCCAGCAGGTGTTTGAACAGGCAATGGAACGGCTTCATACGACTCCCCTTTGGCGCTAGACCGCGACCAGGCGCGATCAGAATGGACGGCTGGAAGTCCGCGCGACGGTGTTGGAAAAACCCTCGGCGGTGCGTGGACCTGCAAGGACTGCGGCGACCCCTCACGGAGCCGATGCTGCAACACTGGAAGCGGCCTCGCATCGAACTACCCGGTATGGCCTCGATGCGTGGCGAAAATATCAATATGACGCATTGAAATAAGTATATTTAATTTACTCGAATCGTCAATAGATATTTATGTATCGATATTCGATACGGTAGGCCTGAATTACCGTAGAATCAGCGCCTGTACTCTTTATCTACTTCACTCTTCCAGGAGCGCGCATGAACGAGCCCGACCAGACCGCCTCGGACCTGCTGTTCAATCAATCGCTGGAAAAGGGGCTGGCAGTGCTGCGCGCATTCGATGCCCAGCACCGCACCATGACGCTGGGCGACGTTGCCAGCGCCACTGGCATGTCCAAGAGTTCGGCACAGCGCATGGTGCATACGCTGGAAATGCTGGGGTATGTCTGCAAGCATCCCAAGACGCGCCGCTACCAGCTCACGCCCAAGGTCATGGAAGTGGGCTACAACTATCTGGCTGCCGACATCCTGGTGGACGTGGCCAATCCCTTTCTCTCTGAGCTGGCCAACATCACCGGTGAAACCGTCAACCTGACCGAGCCCTACGACTGCGAGATGGTCTACGTGGCGCGCTTCGTGGCCAGCAAATTCATCCCCATCCACATGCCCATTGGCAGCCGTATCCCGATGTATTGCACGGCCTCCGGACGCGCCTACCTGAGCGGCCTCGACCCTGCCGAGGCACGAGCCATCCTGGCCGCCAGCGAACGCACGCAGCACACGCCGCACACCCGTACCAACGTGGAAGACATCATGCAGTTGCTGGAAGCCAGCCGCGAACGCGGCTTTGCGAGCAACCGGGAAGAGCTGTTCCTGGGAGACATGACCATCGCCGCCCCGGTGTTCAACAGCGAGCGTCGGCCGGTGGCGTCGGTCCATGTGGTTGCACCGACCAGTCGCTGGAATGTGGAAGATGCCGAGAAGAAGCTGGGTCCCCTGGTGCTGGAGTGCGCGCGCGCCATTTCCAATTCGGTACGCACGCTGGTGTGAGCCTTGTGACACAATCACCGGTCACATTGATCACTTGCCCAACGGAGACCCCCCATGGCCCACGTCACCCTGCACAACGCCGCCGGCTACGCCCAGGACATCAAGGCGCGCATCCACCAGCTCAAATCCGACGAACCCGAGAGCAATGGCGGCAAGGACACCGGTCCCGCCCCCTATGAGTTGCTGCTGGCCGCACTGGCCTCCTGCACCTCGCTGACGCTGCGCATGTATGCCGACCGCAAGGGCTGGGACCTTGGCAGCATTTCGGTGGATGCCCACTTCGGGCGAGACGACAGCGGATTGGAAACCATCACCCGCAAGATCAGCTTCGGCAATGCGCTCTCGCAAGAACAGCTCACGCGCCTGGCCGAGATCTGCGAAAAGACCCCGGTCACCAAGACCATCCGCCAGGGCACCGCGATTCAGACATCGATGGCGTAACCCGCAGCGCGCCAGGCATCAATGCCGCCGGTGAGCGGCCGTACGCGCGTATAGCCGCGCCGCATCAGCTGGCGCGCCACCATGGCCGCCGAGGCCTCGTTGGGACAGGCGCAATAGACCACCACCTCCCCCTCGACGGGACCATCGAAGACGAAGGTCTGGATCTCCTGGTTGGAAATCGTGACCGCTCCCGGAATGCGGCCATCCTGCTGCGACAGCGGAGAACGCACATCGATGATGGTGGGCGCATTGCCCTCTTCCAGCATCGTGTTCAATTCATCGACCGAAATGCGCGCCATCTCCAGCGACTTGCGGAAACGCCGGCGCTGCCACCACTTGTTGGCCACGAAGGCCGCCAGCGCCACGGCGATCATGAGCATGCCGTAATGCCCCAACTGTGCCAGTACGTTGAGCAGGTCATCCACGGCCGAGCTGAAGAGCGAACCGAGGAAGATCCCCAGTCCCGCCCACAATGCGCTGCCGGCCGCATCCCACAGCACGAAGCTGATGCGGCGCGTGCCCATGGTGCCGGAAAGCGCGCTGGCAATCGAGGCGAAGCCCGGGATGAACTTGGCCAGCAGGAGCGAGCGTGCGCCCCAGCGCAGGTAAATCGATTCGGTCTGGCGCACACAGGAGTCGGGCGAGAGCGAAATACGGCACAGCCGCGACATGATCTGGCGCCCGTAACGGCGCCCGGCGAGATACCAGCAGTAGTCGGCAATAAGGGCCGCGCTCACCGCCAGCAACAGCAGCAGCGCCGGCGAATAGCGGCCGGTTGCCGAGAGCGCACCGGTGATGATCAGCGTGGGATAGGCCGGCACCGGCGCGCCCAGCTGCTCGACCAGCACGTTGATGAAAACGAGGATCAGACCGTATTGTTCGATCAGGTGGTAGAGGGTGTCCATGGCCGGCTGCCTTGATGTCTCACCGCCTGGGAGGCGGCGACTGTTCCGCCGTGATGGCGGATTGCAGGATGCCATTATAGGCGCGTGACCTGCCCCAGCGCTTGGACAAATGCGGCGTGCGCCATCGCCACAACGCGGCACAAAAATGCGCCCGGCGCACCGCGAGAAGACGGGCGAGCGGACGCAAACGAGGAAAGACCTCGGAGAAATCAACGACGCAATGCGCTCAGAGCGCGTGCTTGGCCAGCGGCTCCGTGCGACCTTCAGCCGAACCGCCGCCATCCTGCACCGATGGCCGCGTGCGTGCCAGGAACACCAGCACCGCCGCCACCAGCGAAGCCGCCGACAAGGCATACAGGCCGCCCTGGATGGAACCGGTCTTCTGCTCCAGGTAGCCGAAGGTCGCCGGCGCGAAGAAGCCGCCCAGGTTGCCCAAGGAATTGATCAGCGCCAGCACCGCCGCTGCAATGCGCGCATCCAGGTAAGCCTGCGGAATGGGCCAGAACAAGGACGAAGCCGCCTTGAAACCGATGCCCGCAAAGCACACCGCCACGAAACCGATCACCGGGCCGGCCGAGGCCGAGATGGCCATGCCGGCGGCCGAAATCACCAGCGTGGTTGCCACCCAGAACTGCGGCTTCTTGTAGCGCGCGGCCAGCACCGCAAAGACATACATCGCTGCAATGGCCACGATCCACGGGATCGAATTGAACAGCCCGACCTGGAAATCATTGAAGTGCCCCATCTTCTTGATGATGGTCGGCAGCCAGAAGGTGGCGCCATAGATGGTCAGCTGGATGGCGAAGTAGATCAGGCAGAACAGCACGATCTGCGGATCGCGCAACAAGGTCAGCGCCGAGACGTGCGGGGGACGGTTGGCCGCACGCTGCTCCTGCTCGGCCGCGATGACCGTGACCAGGGCCTCGCGTTGCTCCGGCGAGAGCCACTTGGCATCGCGTGGTGTAGAGTCCAGCACCATCCACACCACCACGCAGAACAGCATCGACGCACCGCCCTCGATGATGAACATCCATTGCCAGCCATGCAGTCCGCCACCTTCAATCAACAGCAGCGCACCGGTGATCGGACCGGAGAGAATCGAAGCGATCGCCGAGCCCGAGAGGAATACCGCCATCGCCCGGCCACGCTCATGATTGGGCAGCCACTGCGTGAAGTAATACACCACGCCCGGGAAGAAACCGGCCTCGGTCACACCCAGCAAAAAACGCATGAAATAGAAACTGGTCTCGCTGTGCACGAAGGCCATGCACGCCGCTACCAGGCCCCAGGTGAACATGATGCGCGTGAGCCAGGCGCGCGCGCCATAGCGTTGCAGCAGCATGTTGGAAGGGACTTCGAAGATGGCATAGCCGACGAAGAACAAGCCCGCACCCAACCCGAAGGCTGCGGCGCCGATGCCGAGATCGGTCGAGAGGTGACTGCGCACGAAGCCGATGTTGACGCGGTCGATGTAGTTGATGATGAACATGGCCACGAACAGCGGCAGGATGCGCCACTTGATCTTGCTCACCGCCGAGGTGAGGACCTGGTTCGCTGCGGGGGAGGACTGGGATGGATTCACGGGTTGTCTCCTCGTTTGAGCCCGTACTACCGGTTGATGAAAGAAAGTGCAGGCCGCTGGCGCGTTCATCGCGCTCTTGTCACGGCCTCGTCAAAAGGAATGAAGACCTGTGCTCAACGCACCAGGCAAGGTTTCTTGGGATCGAACTTCCAGCCGGGGATCAGGTATTGCATGGCCACCGCATCGTCGCGTGCGCCCAAGCCCATGTTGCGATAGGTTTGATGCGCCGCCTCGACCTGTTCCATGTCCAGCTCCACACCCAGGCCCGGCTTGGCCGGCACCTTGACCTTGCCGCCGACGATCTGCAGCGGTTCACGCGTCAAGCGCTGGCCGTCCTGCCAGATCCAGTGGGTATCGATGGCCGTGATCTTGCCCGGCGCGGCTGCCGCCACGTGGGTGAACATGGCCAGCGAGATGTCGAAGTGGTTGTTCGAATGCGACCCCCAGGTCAGGCCCCAGTCATGGCACATCTGTGCCACACGCACCGAGCCCTGCAGGGTCCAGAAATGCGGATCGGCCAGCGGGATGTCCACCGATTGCAGCGAGATCGCATGCCCCATCTGGCGCCAGTCGGTCGCTACCATGTTGGTCGCTGTCTGCAGGCCGGTAGCACGGCGGAATTCGGCCATCACTTCGCGGCCCGAATAACCATCCTCGGCACCGCAGGGATCTTCCGCATAGGCCAGTACGTCATGCTGGTCGCGGCACAGGCGGATCGCATCCTTGAGCAGCCAGCCGCCATTCGGATCGAGCGTGATGCGCGCCTTGGGGAAGCGCTCGGCCAGGGCAGTGACGGCGGCGATCTCTTCCTCGCCGCGCATCACGCCGCCCTTGAGCTTGAAGTCGTTGAAGCCATAGCGCGCATAGGCCGCTTCGGCCAGGCGCACTACCGCTTCCGGCGTCAAGGCTGCTTCGTGACGCAGGCGCAGCCAGTCATCGTCGGCGTCCGTTGCTGCCAGATATGGCAGGTCGGTCTTGTGGCGATCGGCCACGTAGAAGAGATAACCCAGCATCTCCACCTCATCGCGCTGCTGGCCCTCGCCCAGCAAGGCGGCCACGGGCACGTCGAGGAACTTGCCCAGCAGGTCCAGCAGGGCCGCCTCCAACGCGGTCACGGCGTGGATGGCGATGCGCAGGTCAAAGGTCTGCAGGCCGCGTCCCCCCACATCGCGATCGGCAAAGGCAGTACGCGCACGGTTGAGGATGCCCTGCACATTGCCGATGGACTGCCCCACCACCAGCGAGCGCGCATCGTCGAGCGTCTGGCGGATGCCCTCCCCGCCCGGCACTTCACCCACGCCGGTGTTGCCGGCGCTGTCGGTGAGGATGACGATATTGCGCGTGAAATACGGACCATGCGCTCCCGACAGGTTCAGCAGCATGCTGTCATGCCCGGCCACCGGGATGACGCGCATGTCGGTCACGCGCGGCGCGCCCTTGTGCTGGGAGGGCAAAGAGGCAAGGGAGGAGGCGGAAGCTGGGTTCTGGATCATGGCGCGTTTTCTCCGGACAAAAACGATGAGGCTGCAATTTGGTAGCGGTACCAAATTTGAATTGAATGCATGGTAGCGGTACCAAATTTGACTGTCAACGGGAAAATGCTGCTTGCCTCAAGGCATCAAGGCCTCAGGACGCGCAAGGGAGCAAGGGGAAATATCAGGCGCTGTCGCGCGCAACGATGGAAAAGCCGACATCGACGATGCGCTCCCGGACCTCGATGCCCGAGGCGCGCTCGATGATGAAGCGCGCAGCGCGCTGCCCGATGCCGGTGCCATCGATGCGCACCGTGGTCAGGCGCGGCTGCAGGTCGCGCGAGAATTCAAGATCGCCGAAGCCGACCACGGCCAGTTGCCCGGGAATGGCGATGCCGCGGCTCTGCGCTTCGATCATCACGCCCAGCGCCAGCAAGTCGGAGCTGCAGAAGATGGCATCCAGGTCAGGCTGCGCCTGCAGCAGTTCGGCCAATCCCTGGCGGCCTTGCCCCAGTGTCGTCGGGGCGACAACGTGATGCATGGGGACCTCGCCCCTGCCCTTCTGCATGCCCAGCGCCGCGCACTCCTGGGCGAAGGCGTTCATGCGCCGCTGGCTGCGCTCATCGCGTCCGCCCACCACGGCCACCTTGCGGCGTCCCCGTGCGTGCAGGTAGCGCGCCACCTCGCGGCCAATGGCTTCGTGAGAGAAACCGACCAGCATGTCGATGGGGCTCGGCGTCAGGTCCCAGGTCTCCACCACCGGGATACCGCTGGCCAGCAGCCGCTTGCGCGCTTCGGCCGAGCGCATGATGCCGGTCAGCACCACACCATCTGGACGGCGTCCGATGATGGCTTCCAGCAGCGCATCTTCGCGCGAATTCTCGTAGCCGCTCTGGCCCAGCATGACCTGGTAGCCGGCCGCGGCCAGCGTTTCGGTGAGGGTATGGACGATTTCCTGGAACACCGGACCGATGACGGTGGGCACCACCACCGCCACCAGGCGGCTCTTGTTGGAGGCCAGTCCGCCAGCCAGCAGGTTGGGCACGTAACCGGTTTTCTCGACCGCCTCACGCACCTTCTGCAAGACCTTGGGCGAGACCGCCGAGGGCGTGTTCAGCGCGCGCGATGCGGTGATCGGCGCCACGCCCGCCAGTTGGGCGACATCGCGCAGCGTGATGCCACCGCCGCTCTTGCGCGGACCACGGCGGCGCGGTTCGGCGCTGTCGTCGTCGCGCTCGGCGCTGGTCGCGTGCATTGGGGAATCGGGAGAAGGCATTCGCTTTTCGGACATGGGCGCATTCTAGCATTGCAGCTGGTAGCGTTACCAAGTTGACAAGCGGTGCGCGGCGTGGAGGCGCTACGCAGCGGCAGTCCAAGAAGGACGACACGCGCGCAGCAATTATTGACCTGGAATCAATAATGTTTTGCCCATCCGCGGCTTCAAGCAACAAAGCAGTTGACCGATACTGAAGCACCCTGATCCCGGCCGCTGCGGCAACACCAGCCCTCCGGCCCCATCATCACTGCAAAGGACAAGCCATGCACACCTCCACCCTCCCCGCCCTGGGCCTGGGCACCTTCCGCCTCAAGGACCAGCAGGTCATCGATTCGGTCCGCAACGGCTTGGACCTCGGCTATCGCCACATCGACACCGCGCAGATCTACGGCAACGAAGCCGCTATTGGCCAAGCCATCGCCGACAGCGGCCTGCCGCGCGAGGATCTCTTCATCACGACCAAGATCTGGACGGAGCATCTTTCCCGCGACAAGCTCATCCCCAGCCTCAAGGAGAGCCTGCACAAACTGCGCCTCGACCAGGTTGACATGACCTTGATCCACTGGCCGTCACCCAAAGATGAACTGCCCGTGGCTGAATACCTGCAAGCACTGGCCGAGGCCAAGGCGCAGGGCCTCACGGGCCTCATCGGCATCTCCAATTTCACCATCGCGCACATGGAGCAGGCCATCGCCGCCGTCGGCGCCGATGCCATCAGCACCAACCAGGTCGAGATCCACCCTTTCCTGCAGAATCGCAAGCTCGTCGACTTCGCTCGCGCCAAGGGCATTCACCTTACAGCATACATGCCGCTGGCGTACGGCAAGGTGATGGAAGATGCGACGCTGCTGGAGATCGCCGCCGGCCACGGCGTCTCGGCGGCACAAGTGGCGCTGGCGTGGTCATTGCAGCAGGGCTTTGCGGTCATCCCCTCCTCGACCCGTCGCGAGAACCTGGCGGCCAATTTGCAGGCACAACAGCTGCGGCTCTCCGAGGCGGAGATGCAGGCCATCGCCGGTCTGGATCGCGGCGAGCGGCTCGCCAATCCGGAATTTGCGCCGCAGTGGGATTGAACGCTGCCATGCGGCAAGCGCAGATTGAATGTGAACACGCGCCCTAGCGCTGATCCTGGTTCTGCAACTTCAATTGCAGCCGCTCAAGGGCACTGCCCACCGGAATGAAGAAATTCATCCCCGCCAGGCCCTTGGCGCCCAGACCGGCCACGGTGATGCCGATCACCTGGCCTGACTTGTCCAGCAAAGGACCGCCGCTGCTGCCCGGCAGGATCGCCACGTCGCTCTGCAGGAAGTCCAGGTCGCGCACCTTGCGCACGCCGCTGAGGATGCCGCGGGTGAGCGTCGTGTTGAACGCATCCCCCAGCGGCGAACCCAGTGCATAGACATCTTCGCCGATGCCCGGCTCACCCATGCGCAGCGGCATGGGCCGCACGCCCGGCGCTTCGGTCTTGAGCAGCGCAATGTCCCGTGCCGCATCCACCCGTACCACCTCCGCCTGCAGTTCGCGGCCGGTCGGCAGGCGCACGCGCACGACACCTGCCTGTCCGATCACGTGCTGGTTGGTCAGGAGCCAGCCCGAACTGCCGATATAGAAACCGGTCCCGGAACCGCGCTCGGTGAGCACCGTCACCACCGCCGACCGCAGCTCGGGCATGCGCTTGGCGATCTCGCTGCTGCCCCGCTCGGCGGCCTGGTTGTCGATGGAAAGTGGCCGGCCCGGGGGCGCGGCGCTGCGCGCCACCGCACTGTCGGCAATGCCGCTGGCGGCGGCCACGCTGTCATAAGGCGATTGCAGCGCCAGCGCAAAGCGCGGGTCGGCCAGCAGATTGCGTACCGCCACGCCGAAGGCCTCCAGCGGAATCGGCGGCGCGTTGCCCTGCAGGCTGCGCTCGCGCGAACGGAACACGCCTTCGCTGGTGCCGCGATAGATCACCTTGCGCTGCTCGGGCGCGAACACCTGCCATTCCAGCCGCACATAGGCCTCGCCGGTCCAGCCGTCGCTGCCCTTGCCGCACAGGTTGGTCTGCAACTGGTCGATGATCACGCCCACCTGCAGGTTGAAGTCCGGAGGACGCGCGCGTTCGGCGGCGGCTTCTGCGCCTTGTTCCCGGAACAGCGGTTCGGCCGGCGCCGAGGGCACCGGATAGCCATGCTGCTGCAGCTCGCTGCGAAAACGCTGGAACAGCGCATTGGCCGGCAACATGACCTCGGCGCTGTTCTGGTTCCAGACGATCTCGTTCTTGCGGGTGCAGAAAACGCCGCCCTGCAACTCCCCGATCACCTGGCTGCCCTGGCTGCCCTGGTCGAAGCGGCGCTGGGCACGTGCCAGGTAAGCCGGGCGGGCCGCCGCTTGCGCAGGCATCTGCAGCGGCGTCTTGTTCTCCACCGCGGGCATGAGCGCTTCGCTGCCTTGGGCCTCAGGTGCCAGGCCGAGCGCGCAGGCCAGCAGCACCGCCATGGGAGGCAGCAGCGCCACGCGCGGCCGCCGGGATTGCCGGAGTGTCTTGATCATCATCGAGCGAGGAAAATGAGCCAGCGCCCCTGCTGGCCGATGAGCACATTCTCGCACGGGCACCCTGCACCCGCGATTGCCCCAAATGCCCGTTAAGTGAAAGAAAAGCCACCTTCCACAAGAAAGATGGCCTTCTCCAAAACACCCAGGTGAAATGTTTTACGCGCTGGCCACCTGCGGCTGCTGGGGCTGCCCTGTTTGTCCCTTGATGCGCAACACCAGCACCGCACCGACCAGGCAGGCGATGCCCATCATGATGGAGGAGAGCGTGTAGTTGCCCAGCGTAGCCCGCATGTAACCGGCCACGGTGGTCGCCGTGGCGGCCCCGAGCTGGTGCCCGGCCACGATCCAGCCGAACACGATGGGCGCAGCCAGGCGACCGAAGACGTCATTGGCCAGGCGCACGGTGGGCGGGACCGTGGCGATCCAGTCCAGGCCATAGAAGATGGCGAAGATGGCCAGCCCGTAATACTGCAGGCCGAAGGCATAGGGCAGGAAGATCAATGCCAGGCCGCGCAGGCCGTAATACCAGAACAGCAGCACGCGCGGGTTGTAGCGGTCCGAGAGCCAGCCCGAGAGCGTGGTGCCGACCAGGTCCAGCATGCCCATGGCGGCCAGGATGGAGGCGCTGCTGACTTCGTTGATGCCGTAGTCATTGCACATGGCGATGAACTGCGTGCCGATGTAGCCATTGGTGGAGAGCCCGCAGACGAAGAAGCTCATGAACAGCAGCCAGAAGTCCGGCATGCGTACCGAGGTGCGCAGCGCATCGAAGGCGATCGCCAGGGGATTGCGTTTGGAACGGCCATCATCGGCCGTCTCGCTGGTCTGGCCCACCATCTTCTGGCCGATGGAAGCCGGGCCTTCCGGCAGCAACAGCCACACCAGCGGGATCGCCAGCAGTGCCACGGCCGACACCAGGAAGGCCACCGAGCGCCAGCCGTAGCTGCCCACCATGGCCGCCATCAGGGGCAGGAACACCATCTGCCCGGTGGCCGCACTGGCGGTCAGCAAGCCCATCGCCAGGCCGCGGCGGGTCTCGAACCAGCGGCTCACGATGGTGGCGCCCAGGGTATTGGCGGCCACACCGGTACCGGCACCGACCAGCAGCCCCCAGGACAGCAGCATGTGCCAGGGCATGTGCATGAGCGTGGACAGCGCCGTGCCGGTGGCCAGCAGCACCAGCGCCCCCAGCACCACACGGCGGATGCCGAAGCGCTGCATGGCCGCCGCCGAGAACGGGCCGATCAGGCCATAGAGGGCGATGTTGACCGAGATCACCACCGAGATGGTGGAGCGGTTCCAGCCGAATTCCTGCTCCAGCGGCAGGATCATCACCGAGGGCGTGGCGCGGATGCCGGCCGAACAGAGCAGCACGAGGAAGATCACGCCCACCACCACCCAGGCATAGTGGAAGCGGGGCGTGACGGCGTTGGCCAGCGATTGGGTCAGTTTGTTCATTGCGATCCTGTCAGGAGGGCAGAGCGAGCTTGTTGGATGGGTGGGAGCGAATCGTCGGGTGAGGCAAGGTTCATTGCACCTTCAAAGCGGGCATGCTGGCGCCTCAGGCGTCCTGCAGGCGGGCATAGGCGTCTTCGATGAGGTCATTGAATTCACGGGCGAGCTTGGGACCAAGGCGGCGGTCGATCTCGTCCTGGGCGCGGCGCCAGCGCGGCCGGGCTTCCTCCAGCTTGGCGCGGCCGGACCGGGAGAGTTGCAGGGCGAAGGAGCGCTTGTCCAGCAGGGCCTCGTCGGGCAGGTCCACGGTCTCGATCCAGCCGGCCGCCATCAGCGGCTTCAAGGCACGGCTCAGGGTGCTGCGGTCCATGCCCATGTCCTGCGCCAGCACGATGTTGGCAATCGGCCCCTTGCGACCGATGCGGCTCAACAGCGAATACTGGGTGATGCTCAGTTCGCTGTCCTGCAGGTGATGGTCATAGATGATGGTGATCCTGCGGGTGAGGCGGCGCAGGGGGGCGCAGGTGCAGATATCCTTGCTCATGGGCATTCCAGAAAGGGCGCGGGCGGCAGCCGGATAAACAAACTGACGGGGCCGGTTCTGCCGATCCCGTCAGCTGCGATAAACCATGCATATGCATCGATGTATATGCATCATATGGCCGACTCAGCCACAAGTCAAGCAAGCCTGCAGGCCGGATCGCGTTGCCGGAAAGCCTCGCGATAGCGTTGCGGACTCACGCCCAGGGCGCGTACGAAGGCTTGGCGCATGCGCCCGGCGTCACCGAAACCGCATTCATAGGCGATGCCCTTGATGGGCAGGTCGCCGCTTTCCAGCAGGTTGCGCGCCGCCTCGATGCGGGCGCGCTGGATGAACTGGGCCGGTGCCATGCCGGTCTCGCGGCTGAAGCTGCGGGTGAAGCTGCGCAGGCTCATGTTGGCCAGGCGCGCCAGTTCGGCCACCGGCCAGGGCTGGCGCAGCTGTGCCAGGATCTGGCGCTGCACCTCGGCGATTGGCGAGGCCGGGTCGGCCATGGCATCGAGCCACGGGCTGAACTGCGATTGGCCGCCGGCACGCTGCATCACCACCACCAGGCGCTTGGCCACATTGCGCGCCACCTCGGGGCCGTGATCGCGGCGCAGCAGGTAGAGCGCCAGATCGATGCCGGCCGTCACGCCCGCCGAGCTGTAGAGGTTGCCATCTTCCACGTAGATGCGATCGGCCTCGACCCGGGCGTGCGGGCAGAGCTGGGCCAGGGCGGCAGCATCGTTCCAGTGGGTGGTCACGGTGCGCCCCGCCAGCAGGCCGGCATGGCCCAGCAGGAAAATGCCATTGCAAATCGCCCCGAAGCGGTGCGCCTGCTGGCAGGCCTGGCGCAACCAGGCCTGCCGATCCTGCGGCAGCAAACGTCCGGGAACGGGTGGGCCACCGGCCACCAGCAACAGATCCGATACAGGCACGCCGTCTTGCCAGGTCTGCCCCGCCTGCAGGACCAGTCCATTGGAACAGGTCACGGCCGCGCCATCGAGGCTGACGGTCTGCAGCCGATAGCGGTCGGACGGCATCAAAAACCGGTTGGCTTCGGCGAACACATCCAGCGGGCCAGAGACGTCGAGCGCCTGTACGCCATCGAATACCACCATCGTCACTATCGTCATCGGGGAACCGGGTCATCAGGTAAGCGGGAGCTGGCGCTCATTGTGCCATGGGCAGGCAGCAGCAGCAGGGGTCAACAGGAGCGCATACCGGCCAGATCGCAGGCCATTCACGCCAGCCGACGCGATGGCGCGAAAGCAGCGCTGCCTGGCCGCAATCGCCTGCTGCCAGCGCCCCACGCCGGGGGAGCCCACCGCGATACTGCAGTCCTTGCCCGCGCTGCGGGTCCACTCCGAGGAGAATGCATGCAAGCCACCGATCACCCCGCCCCCCATCCTGCCGAACGCATCGGTCCGGCCTTTTCCGTAGACGGCATGCTGCTGGCCCGCCAGCAAACCCGCCTGGCCATCGAGCGCATCGCCGCGCGCATCACGCCGGGCATGGTGGAAGAAGACGCCGTGGCCATGGCCCGCCAGCTGATGGCCGGCATGGGACTGGCGCAAAGCTGGCATCCCACCCGCGTGCGCTTTGGCAGCAACACCATCAAACCCATGAAGCAGGCCTCGGTGCCCGGCGTGGTCCTGCAGGAGAACGACCTGTTCTTCCTTGACATCGCGCCCCGCGTGGGCGAGTGGGAAGGCGATGGCGGCCAAAGCTTCACGGTCGGCTCCCATGCCGGGTACGCCCGCTGTGCGCGCGACGCCGAGACCCTGTTCCATGAAGTGCGCGCGGTCTGGGACCGGCAGGGCCTGAGCGGCCGCCAGCTGTACGCGTTCGCCCACGAGACCGCGCAGGCCATGGGCTGGGAACTCAACTTCGACCTGCCGGGCCACCGCGTGTCCGACTTCCCGCACGCGGCCATCCACACCGGCTCCCTGGCCGATTTCGACCAGGCACCCTCGGCCATGCGCTGGATCCTGGAAATCCACCTGCGCGATCCCCAACACCGTTTCGGCGCCTTCTTCGAGGACATGCTGCTGGAAGACAGCTTCTACCCGCGTACATGAAGCAAAAAGACGGTCATGCCCATGAAAAAGCCCGCAGGCGCATGCCTGCGGGCTGAGGGGTGAAGCAAACGGTGCGGCGGCTCACACCAGCGTATCGTCGTAGCCGCCGCTGTCATCCAGGTCAAAATTGCTGAGATCAGCCAGGTCGCTGCTGGTGTCGCCGCTGCCGCTGTCATTGCTGGCCAGGTCGGACTTGCGATCACCCTCACCGCCGTAATAGTTGTTGACGGTAGTGTTCTCGATATTTTCCACCGGGGCGCTCAAGCCGTTCTGGTGCGCCAGTCCCGAACCGCTGTTGCCGTTGAACAGGTGTTCGATGCCCTGATACAGGAAGGCACCACCGGCCACGCCTGCTGCGGTGGCGGCCACCGTCCCCAGCATGCTGCCCATGCCGCCGCCGAAGAATCCCGAAGAAGGGGCCGGGGCGGCCTGGTAAGCCGGTGCAGCTGGCTGGGGCGCAGCATAGGCAGGCGCTGCGGCCGGCACATAGGCCGGGGCGGCTGGCTGCGCTCGCACCGAAGCTGCCGCCGGCGCATTGCCCCAGGCGTTGCCATCGAGAAAGCCCGAGGTCCGCGCACCACCCGCTGCATTGGCCTGCAGGGACTGCACCTGGTTCTGCAAGGCCGTCACCTGCGCCTTGGTGGCGTTCAAGGCCTGCTCCATCAGCAGGGCGCGCTGCACCAGCAGGTAGGCAGCATCGGGCTGCTGGGCCACGGCGGCCTGGATCATGGCGTCGGCCTGGGCATCCTTGCTGATGCCCCGCACCTGGGTCAGTTGCTGGAGGAAATCCTGAAGGGCTTGGGTTTCTTGCGGACTCATGACGATGCTCCCGACAAAGTTGAAAAATAAAAAAAAACGATAAAAACGCGTGAATCGCGATTGAAACGAAGACTGTAGACACAACGCGCCTCACCGCTCCCACGGATGACCGGCATGCACCTCATCAGCGGGCTCAACGACATTATGCGCGCCTCTTGCTTGCAGATTTGTGTCAACAATCGTCGACTTGGAAACAGCTTGTAACAGCCGCCGACGGCCCCCTGAACTCAAACGGCATGGCCGCAAAAAACCCGAAGCGTGAATTTTTAGGTAATATCCCCCTCCCCGCACCCGTTCCCGCGGCCACAAGCCCGGAGCGGGCGGAGGCAGGCGCGGCCACCCGGCAACCGATATCGGAAGCCGGTTTCCGCACCCCACTCCGGACCGACGAGAAACCACCATCCTTCCCGATCGGCCCGCCGCATTCAAGACCAGGAAACCAGAACAGTGCAAGCTGGCTGCAGCGACATCGGACGTCGTGCAAGCTGCTGCCTCAAGACCGTTTTTCATCCCTCACCGAGACCATGACCCAACAAATTTCTGCCGCCGAGCAACTCCTGCGTGACGCCGCCCGCGAATACCACCGCACCCCGTCGCGCGGCAAGATCGAAGTCCGTCCCACCAAGCCGCTGTCGAACCAGCGCGACCTGTCGCTGGCCTATTCGCCGGGCGTGGCCTATCCCTGCCTGGACATCGAAGCCGATCCCCTGAAGGCCTTCGACTACACTTCGCGCGGCAACCTGGTGGCCGTCATCAGCAACGGCACCGCCGTGCTGGGCCTGGGCAACATCGGTCCGCTGGCTTCCAAGCCGGTGATGGAAGGCAAGGGCTGCCTGTTCAAGAAATTTGCCGGCGTGGATGTCTTCGACATCGAACTGGCCGAAAACGACCCCGACAAGCTGGTCGAGA
The DNA here is from genome assembly GCF_009668275.1 of Herbaspirillum sp. CAH-3. Classification (NCBI taxonomy): domain Bacteria; kingdom Pseudomonadati; phylum Pseudomonadota; class Betaproteobacteria; order Burkholderiales; family Oxalobacteraceae; genus Herbaspirillum; species Herbaspirillum sp. CAH-3. The sequence continues at coordinate 40,367 of NZ_VSWE01000008.1, forward strand.
TCATCGCCGCACTGGAGCCGACCCTGGGCGGCATCAACCTGGAAGACATCAAGGCGCCGGAATGCTTCTACATCGAACAGAAGCTCTCGGCCCGCATGAACATCCCGGTCTTCCACGATGACCAGCACGGCACCGCCATCATCTCCTCGGCCGCCCTGCTGAACGGCCTGGAACTGGTCGGCAAGGACATCGGCGCGGTCAAGATCGCCGTCTCCGGCGCGGGTGCTGCCGCCATCGCTTGCGTGGAAGTGATGATCGGACTGGGTGTGAAGCGCGAGAACGTCTACATGGTCGACAGCAAGGGCGTCATCTATGAAGGCCGCCCCGGTGGCCTGGACGCCTCCAAGCAACGCTATGCCATCAAGACCGAAGCGCGCACCCTGGCCGACGTGGTCAATGGCGCCGACGTGTTCCTGGGCTGCTCGGCCCCTGGCGTGCTGACCGCCGAGATGGTCAAGACCATGGCCGACAAGCCCATCATCCTGGCCCTGGCCAACCCGGAACCGGAAATCCGTCCCGAACTGGCCAAGTCGGTCCGTCCGGACTGCATCATCGCCACCGGCCGTTCGGACTACCCGAACCAGGTCAATAACGTGCTGTGCTTCCCCTACATCTTCCGTGGCGCGCTGGACTGCGGCGCCACCAAGATCACCGAAGCCATGAAGCTGGCCTGCGTGCGCGAGATCGCCGACCTGGCCAAGGCCGAGACCAGCGCCGAAGTCAGCGCCGCCTACCCCGGCAAGGAACTGGTGTTCGGTGCCGACTACCTGATCCCGACCCCGTTCGATTCGCGCCTGATCCTGAAAATCGCCCCGGCCGTGGCCAAGGCGGCCGCCGAGTCCGGCGTGGCGACCCGTCCCATCAAGGACTACGCCGCCTACCGCGAAGAACTGACCCGGTTCATCTACCAGACCGGCATGTTCATGCAGCCCGTCTTCAACACCGCCAAGGTCGCGCCGCAACGCGTGGTCTACGCCGATGGCCAGGATGAGCGCGTGCTGCGCGCCGTGCAGTTCGTGGCTGACGAAGGCCTGGCCGCGCCGATCCTGGTCGGCCAGCCCGCCGCCATCGAAGCCGGCATCAAGAAGGCCGGCCTGCGCATCAAGATCGGCCAGAACGTGCAAGTGATCGACCCGGCCAGCGATGCCCGCGTGGCGCAGTACGCCGCCCAATACAAGGACGGCAGCGAAGCCGACGTGCGCGCAAGCGGCAGCCTGCTGGCGGCGCTGATGGTCAAGGCCGGTGACGCCGACGCCATGCTGTGCGGCCTGGATGGCAACTACGACGGCCACCTGGCCCATGTGGAAAAGGTGATTGGCTTGAAGGACGGCGCGCAGGAATTCGCTGCCCTCAACGCCGTGCTGCTGCCGGAACAGACGCTCTTCATCACCGACACCTACGTCAACGACACCCCGGACGCCGAGCAGCTGGCGCGCATCGCCAAGGCCGCCGCCGAAGAGGTGGCGCGCTTTGGTGTGCCGCCGAAGGTGGCCTTCCTGTCGCACTCCAACCATGGCAGCTCCTCGCGTCCTTCGGCCCGCAAGATGGCCGCCGCGCATGAAGCCTTCAAGAAGCTGGCACCGGACGTCGAGTCCGCCGGTGAACTGCATGGCGACGCCGCCCTGTCGGAGAAGATCCGCAACAACGCCGGCCTGGCCGACAGTGGCTTGACGGGTGCGGCCAACGTGCTGGTCTGCCCCAACCTGGATGCCGCCAACATCCTCTTCAACGTCTTGAAGACCAGCAGCGGCCAGGGCACCACCATCGGCCCCATCCTGCTGGGTGCGGCCGCCCCCGTGCACGTGCTGACCCCGTCGAGCACCGTGCGCCGCGTCATCAACATGACCGCGCTGGCAGCCGCCAAGGCACAGGACGGCAAGTCCAAGGCCTGAATCGGTTGATAGCATGAACAACGCCCCGCTGTCGTGAGACGGCGGGGCGTTGTTGTTTGCAGCAAGCTTCACGCCGGGCGAGACCTGTGCGGCGCAGATCGCCGCCCCGCCTCATCGTGCGAAATAAAGGTCATGCAGGTGATCCAGCGCCACCTCGCTGGCCTTCTGCGACAGGATCACCTTGCCACCCTGCATCAGGTAGACATGATCGGCCACGCCCACGGCGCGTTCGGTGTTCTGCTCCACCAGGATGATGGTGCGGCCCTCTGCTTTCAATCGCGCCAGGATCTCGAAGAGTTCGTTCACCACCACCGGGGCCAATCCCAATGAGGGTTCATCGATGATGAGCAGCTTGGGTTCGGACATCAGCCCGCGCGCCATCGCCAGCATCTGCGCCTCGCCGCCCGAGAGCGAACCGGCCAGCTGGCGGCGACGTTCGCGCAGGCGCGGGAACATGGTGTAGGCGCGCTCCAGGTTGTCCTTCACGCGCGCGCGGTGCTGCGGGGCGAAGGCGCCGACGATGAGGTTTTCCTCGATGCTCATGGCACGGAAGATCATGCGCCCTTCCGGAATCATGGCCATCGAGACCTTGGACATTTCCCAGGTCGGCATGCCATTGAGCACTTTGCCCTCCAGCGTGACCTGCCCCTGCCCGATCGGGATCAGGCCCATGATGGCACGCAGCAGCGTGGTCTTGCCCGCACCGTTGGGCCCGATGATGGTGGTCAGCTGGCCCTGCCCCACCGTCAGCGAGACGTCCCACAGCACATTGATGGCGCCGTAGCCGGCGCGCAGGTTGGTGACTTCAAGCATTCACGCTCCCGTATAACTCTTGATGACCGCCGGATCATTGAACACCTGCGCGGGCGCGCCCTCGGCGATGAGCTGGCCGAAGTTGAGCACGGCCACGCGCGGACACAGGTTGCTGATGGTCTCGATGTCGTGTTCGATGATGACGATGCCCACCGCGAAGGCCTCGTGCAGCCCCTTGAGCATTTGCATGAAGCGGCGCTTGCCGTTGGTCTCCAGCCCGGCCAGCACTTCATCGAGCAACAACAACTTGGGCTGCGTGGCCAGGGCCTTGGCCACTTCCAGCGCCTTCAGTTCGGTCAGCGCCAGTTCGGTGGCGGCATCGCGCCCGGCCTTTTCGGCCAGGCCGGTGAAGGCCAGCACTTCATCGATCTTGGCCGCATCCACCCGGCCGGTGGCAAAGCGCTGCGCCACGACCAGGTTCTGCCGCACCGTCAGTTCATGCATGGGCTGCGGAATCTGGAAAGTGCGGCCGATGCCCAGGCGCGCACGACGGTGCAGCGGCGCGTGGAGGATATCGGCGCCATTGAAGCGGATGCTGCCGCCAGTCGGACGCACCAGTCCGGAGATGGCATTGAAGAGCGTGGTCTTGCCCGCACCATTGGCTCCGACCAGCCCGACCACGTCGCCGGTGCCGACCTGCAGCGTGACTTCATCGACCGCCGTCAGGCCGCCGAAACGCACCGAGACTTTTTCAAGTTGCAGCATGCTTGCCTCCTGCGGATTTCCCTTTGCCCAGCTTGCGCAGCAGTGGCAGCAAGCCGTCCGGACTGAAGACGATCATCGCCACCAGCAAGGCGCCCAGCACCAGCTGATGGCCGGAAGGAATGATGTTCTTGAACACCAGCTGGTCCAGCAGGTAGACCACCACTGCGCCGACCACCGGCCCGGTGATGCTGCGATAACCCCCGAAGATGGCCGCCACGATGGGGATGGTGACCCACAGGGCGCTGAAGGCATAGTCCGGTTCCAGGAAGCTGATGTAGTGCGCATTGAAGGCACCGACCACACCGCACATGAAGGCCGACAGCAGCAGCATCATGCCCTTGAGCACGGTACTGTTGACGCCCACCACGCGGGTCGCGTCCTCGCTCTCATGCATGGCGCGCAGGGCCAATCCATAGTGGCTTTCGCGCAGCCGCGCATACACCAGCGCGAATAGCGCCACGATCAGCAGGATCACGAAATACGCGCCGATCTTGCTCGAAAGATCCACCCCCATGACCGTCGGCAGGCGCGCAATGTTGGAGAGCCCGCCCGAACCACCGGTCATCGATGTCCACTCGGTGGCCAGGATGCGGAAGATGTGCGCATACGCCAGGATCGCCAGCGCGAAATACGGACCGCGCAGGCGCAATACCGGCAGCATCGCCAGTGCTGCAATCAATGCACCGACGCCGCCCAGCAGCAGGCCCAGCAATACCGGCACGCCGAATTTCATGCTCAATACCGCCGAGGTATAAGCTCCCACCCCGAAGAAAGCCGCGTGACCGAAACTGATCATGCCGCCCAGGTTGCCCAGCAGCGCCCACGACAGCGCGATGCCGCCGATCACCATCGAGGCCACCAGCAGGCTCATCAAGTAATGGTCCTGCGCCAGCAGCAGCGGTGCACCGATCAACAGCAGCGGCAGCAGCAATGCGGGCAACTTGTTCTTGTTCATCGTCATGATCTCATCCCCTTCTCGCACGCACGCCGAACAAGCCGTTGGGCATGATGAACAGCACCAGCAGGAACAGCCCCATGCCGGCCAGCTCCTGCAGCGCCGAGCTGGCCAGGGTCACGGTCAGCGCCTCGGCCACGCCCAGCAGGATCGCGCCGATCAGCACGCCCGGAATCGAGCCCACACCGGCCAATACAGTAATAATGAAAGCTTTGACCGTGAGCACCCCGCCATAAGCTGGGCTGATAACACCATAACTGAACAAGGCCACCCCGGCGAAGGACGCCAGGATGCCCGCCACGATGAAGGACACCAGTTCGGTATAGCCGGGATTGATGCCCATGAGCTTGGCCGCATCGCGGTTGCTGGAGACGGCACGCACCGCGCGGCCATACCAGCTGCGCGAGAGCCACCACCAGAGCGCAGCCATCATCAACAGGCTCACGCCGAAGAACAGCACTTCGCTGCGCATGCTGTAGAAGGGGCCGAGCACGAAGGCTTCCTGCAGCCATTCGGAACTGGTGGAACGGATGTCGGCCTTCCAGATCAGCAGCATGCCGTTGGTGAGGATGACACCGATGCCATAGGTGAGGATGAGCGAATTGATCTCGCGGTCCTTCTTGATGCGGCTGACCACGAAATACACGATGGCCGAGGTCAGGCACACCACCACCAGCGCGATGGGGATGGCCAGTACCGGGTTCAGGCCCAAGCCCGACTCCACCGAGTAAGCAATGTAGGCCGCCAGCAAGACCAGCTCGCCCTGCGCCAGGTTGATGACCCGCATGGCACCGAATACCAGCGCCAGGCCCAGGGCAATGAGGGCGTAGGAGCCCCCCTGCAGCAGCCCCGAGTACAGGGCTTGCAGTATCAGTTCATTCATGTCTGCATTCCGTTGGAGTGGGCAACGGCGCGCACGTCCGTGCGAGGTGCGCGCCGCCCGGGCATTACCAGGGCACGGCCGGATAATTCATCTTGTTGGTAGCAGCCGCCTTGGGCCAGACGATGGCGACCTTGTCGCCCTGGTGCTGGCCCATGTGGTGGGTGAAGTTCAGGTTGTCGCCATTGGCACCGAACTGCACGCGGCCGATCAAGGTGTCGCGATCGGTCTTGCGCATTTCTTCGGCCACGCCATCCTTCTTGAGCGTTCCCTTGTCGGCGGCGCGGGCGATGGCTTCGAACAACAGCATCGATTGCACGTAGCCGAACTGGCCCAGGTAGTCCGGGTCTTTCTTGTAGAGGCGGCGATAGGTTTCTTCAAAGAGCTTGCCGTCAGCCGTGGTGAACTGCGCCGGGTACGGCAGCAGCGCCGTGCCATACACATTGGGCACCAGGTCCGGGAAGTCCTGCGCCATCTTCGGGGTGGCCAGCGACCACACGCCGACCATGGCCTTGACCGCCGGCTTCAACACGCGCGCTGCGCGCAGGATGCCGACGTAGTCATTCTCGTAGCCGATCATGGCGATGACTTCCGGCTTGTCCTGCAGCTTGATCTTGTTGACGATGGGCTTGAAGTCGCTGATGGCCGGATCGAAGGCGTGCGAAGTGACCTTCAGTCCCTTGGCACCCCAGGCTTTTTCCAGGTCCTTGGCCAGCGCTGCCGTGGCTTCCTTGGTGGAGTAGACGATGGAGACCGAGCGCGCATTCATGTCGTCCAGCAGGCCCACCATGGCCTTCTGGTAACCGGCCACGTTGTTGATGCGGAAGAAGTTCTTGCGGCCGCTGTTGACCAGGTTGTCGTCCACCCCACCGGAGGTCATGTAGACCAATCCGGCCTTGCCCGCCGCATCGGCGGCCGGTGCGATGTTGTTGGAGCCGTAGCCACCGGTGATGGCCAGCACGCCTTCGCCTGCCAGCTTCTCGACGGCGGCAATCGCCTTGGCCGGTGCGGATTCGTCATCGATGGTGACCAGCTTGATCTTGTGCTTGCCGTTGGTCTTGTTGAAGACGTCGGCCGCCACGTTGATGCCCTCCTGCATGCCCGAGCCCACGCGTGCCAGGCTGCCGGTCAGCGGGATTTCCACGCCGACCTTGAGTTCGTCGGCGGCCGCACTGCCTGCGCCACCGGCCAGTGCCGAGGCGATGCAGGCCAGCAGGGCCAGTCGCTTGATGCCTTGATGCTTGTTCGTCATTGTCTCCACCTTTTTCATCTGAGTGAATCTGAGTGATGTTGCTGTGTCCTGGCCGGGGACGTCCCGGTTCAGCGATGGATGCCAGGCGCACGACGCTGCCTGCGAACGTGCGCATCCCGGCCGGACAGCACCGGACACCCATGGCTGAAACGGGTCTGCATGACCCCGATGGTGCTGACTTCTGGTTTTGTTTTTGTGATGGACCTGCGGTACTGCCTTGCTGCGCACCGCTCATGCCTGCGGCATGGCGGCGCGTCTGTCTCCGTGCTCGTTGTTGCTCGTTTTTTGCTCGTGCTCTGCTGCCTGCCGCTCAGTGGCGGCCCATGCTCGCTTCCACCGTGCGCACCACGTTGACCAGGCGCGGGCCGAGGTCTTCCATCAGCATCTCGCGCGTCAACATGAAGGCCGGGCCACCGCAGTTGAAGGCCATGATCTTTTCTTCGTTGGCATCGATCATGGGCACGCCCACGGCGCTGATGGTCTTTTCCCATTCGCCAACCGAGATGCAGAAACCATGATCCTGGTAATCCTTGAAGGCCTGCTCGATGCCGGCCTTGACCTTGGGCCACTGCTCTTCATTGCGCAGGCGGATGTGGTCCATCAGGAAATCGCGTTCGTTCTGGGGCAAGGCGCACAGCAGCGCGCGGCCCATGGAGGTGGTGGCCAGCGGAATGCGCGAGCCGACATCGCGGCGCAAGGTCACGGCGGACTGGCCGCGCGTGGCTTCGATGTAGACCATGCTCAGGCGATCACGGATGCCCAGCGCCACATTGCATTGCGAATAGTCGGCCAGCTCCTGCATGGCCGGACGCGCCAGCTTGCGCACATCCATGCCCGAAAGCAGCGAGTAGCCCAGCGCAAGCACGCCGGAGCCGAGCTGATAGCGGCCCTGGTCTTCGGAATATTCGAGATAGCCCAGCCGGGTCAGGGTATGCGTGAGGCGCGAGATGGTCGGCTTGGGCAGGCCGGTACGCTTGGCCAGTTCGGTGTTGGTGAGGTAGATCTCCCCGGGGCGGAAGCACCGCAGGATCTCCAATCCACGCGCCAGGGCATTGACGAACTGCCGGTCGTGGCTCTCATCCTCACCCTTGAACGACACAATCTCATCCATCCGTCACATCTCCGCGTGGCAGGGCCGTGCCGCATGGTCACGTCGCCCCTCATTGGCTGTGGAATGTACACACCTGAAATCGCAGTGTCAATTATTTGCGAACGCGTGTTCCGCTGTGCAAAACACATACGCCCAATGTGGCGTTTCAACAACGTCAACAGCGCCCCCCGGCTCAGCCTGCCCTTTTGGCCATCGGCCGCAAACGCCCGCCCTGCCTGACCCTTGCTGACAATTGTGCAGATTGGAGCGCTGCGGTATGCGCGGTTTACACATCCGGCGCAAATGCGGTATCGTTGCCGACAAAAGCCATTTGCGAACTTGAGTTTCGCTATGCGAACCAACTAGAACAGGAGACTGCTGCATGTCCAAGCCATCCACGGCTGCGGGCGAAACGCCCCCCGTCCATCTGGCGCGCGAAGGCGCCATCCTGGTGGTGACCATCGACAACCCGCCGGTCAATGCGCTGGGGGTGGCGGTGCGCCGGGGCCTGATGTCGGCCATTGAGGAGGGCGAAGCCGATGCCGGCGTAGCCGCCATCCTGGTGACCGGCGCAGGCCGCAACTTCATCGGCGGGGCCGACATCCGCGAATTCGGCAAGCCGCCGCAATCGCCCCTGCTGACCGAACTGTGCAATCGCATCGAGGCTTGCAGCAAGCCGGTACTGGCCGCCCTCCACGGCGCGGCCCTCGGTGGCGGGCTGGAAGTGGCGCTGGCTGCGCATTACCGGGTGGCGCTCGGCAACGCTCGCCTGGGCCTGCCCGAAGTACAACTGGGCCTGTTGCCCGGCGCCGGCGGCACCCAGCGCACGCCGCGCCTCATCGGTGCGCAGGCCGCGCTGGACATGATGCTGACCGGACGCCATCTCGGCGCCAAGGAAGCCCTCTCGCTCGGCCTGGTGGATCAACTGGTCGAAGGCGACAGCGCCGACCACGCACGCGCGGCCGGCTTGCGCGAACTGCAGGCCCTGCTGGACAAGCACGCCCCGGTACGCCGCAGTCGCGATGGCAAAGGGCTGGCCGATACCGCCGCCACCCAGGCGGCCATTGCGGCCGCACGCGCCGAGGCTGGCAAGAAATCACGCGGCCTGTTCTCCCCGCACAAGATCATCGATGCCGTGGAAGCCGCCACCACCCTGCCCTTCGAGGAAGGACTCGCACTGGAACGCCAGTTCTTCCTGCAATGCCTGGACAGCCCGCAACGCGCCGGCCTGATCCACGCATTCTTCGCCGAACGCGAAGTGCAGAAAGCCCCCGAGACCCGCAACGCCCAGCCGCGCCGCATCGAGCAGATCGGCGTGGTCGGCGGTGGCACCATGGGTGCGGGCATCGCCGTGGCGGTGCTCGATGCCGGCTTGCCGGTAACCATGATTGAACGCGACGACGAAGCCTTGACACGCGGACGCAGCCATGTGGAAAAAACTTACGACGCCCAGGTGGCCAAGGGCCGCCTCACGCAAGAGGCCCGCGATGCCGTGCTGGCGCGCTTGCACGGCAGCACCCGTTATGAAGACTTGTCCGCCGCCGATGTGGTGATCGAAGCCGTGTTCGAAGATCTGAACGTGAAGCAAGCCGTCTTCGCTGAACTGGACCGCGTCTGCAAACCTGGTGCCGTGCTGGCGACCAACACTTCCTACCTCGACATCGATGCGATTGCCGCCAGCATCTCCCGTCCTGCGGACGTGATCGGCCTGCACTTCTTCTCCCCCGCCAATGTGATGAAGCTGCTGGAAATCGTGGTACCGCGCCAGGTCGCCAGCGAGGTTGTGGCCACCGCCTTCGAACTGGCCAAGCGCCTGCGCAAGGTGCCGGTGCGCGCCGGGGTCTGTGATGGCTTCATCGGCAACCGCATCCTGGCCGTGTATCGCCAGGCAGCCGATTACTTGATGGAAGATGGCGCTTCACCCTATGAGATCGATGCCGCCGTGCGTGACTTCGGTTTTGCCATGGGGCCGTACCAGGTAGTGGACCTGGCCGGTGGCGACATCGGCTGGGCCACCCGCAAGCGCCGCGCCGCCACCCGCGATCCGCGTGCGCGCTACGTCCACATTGCCGACCGCCTGTGCGAGCGCGGCTGGTTTGGACAGAAGAGCGGACGCGGCTTCTATCGCTATCCCGATGGTCCGCGCAGCGGCGCACCCGATCCGGAAGTGCTGGCGCTCATCGACGAGGAACGTGCACGCGCCGGCATCACGCCGCGCAGCTTCAGCAAGGAAGACATCCAGCGCCGCTACCTGGCCGCGATGATCAATGAAGGTGCCAATGTGGTCCATCAGCGCATTGCCCTGCGTCCGCTGGATGTGGATGTCACCTTCCTGTACGGCTACGGTTTCCCGCGCCATCGCGGGGGGCCCATGAAATATGCCGACATGGTGGGCCTGCCCAATGTGCTGGCCGACATCCGCGCCTTCGCCGCCGAAGATCCGCTGTTCTGGACACCCTCGCCGCTGCTGGTGGAGCTGGTCGAACGCGGTGCCAATTTTGAATCGCTGAACCAGGCCGGCTGATCGCCAAACCGGAATCGCCGGAGACCGCGCGCATCGCCGGTCTCCACCTTGCACCATCCTTCCAGGAGAATTCCATGATGCGGGAAGCCGTCATCGTATCCACTGCGCGTACCCCCTTGACCAAGGCCCATCGCGGCGAATTCAACGTCACGCCCGGTCCGACCCTGGCGGCCTTTGCGGTGCGCGCGGCCGTCGAGCGTGCGCGCATCGATCCGGGCCAGATCGAGGATGCCATCCTCGGCTGCGGCTATCCGGAAGGCACTACCGGGCGCAACATCGCGCGCCAGGCCATCGTGCGCGCGGGGCTGCCCATCAGCATCGCCGGCACCACCGTCAACCGCTTCTGTGCCTCGGGCCTGCAAGCCATTGCGATGGCGGCCGGCCGCATCGTGGTCGATGGTGCTGACGCCATGATCGCAGGCGGTGTGGAAAGCATCTCGCAGATCCGCAGCCGCAGCGCCACCGACAGCGGCATGGACCCGTGGATCGTCGAGCACAGGCCCGACCTCTACCTGCCCATGATCGAGACCGCCGACATCGTGGCCGCACGCTACGGCATTTCGCGCGAAGACCAGGACCGCTTCTCCGCAGCCAGCCAGCGCAAGACCGCCGAGGCACAGGAAGCCGGACGCTACCGTGACGAGATCGTGGCCTGCACCACCACCATGCAAGTCACCGACAAGGCCAGCGGCCAGACCAGCCTGCGCGAGGTAACGGTGGAGGCCGACAACTGCAATCGCCCAGGCACCACTGATGAGGCGCTGGCCAAGCTGGCCCCGGTGATGGGCGCGGACAAGTTCATCACGGCCGGCAATTCCTCGCAACTTTCCGACGGGGCCTCGGCCTGCGTGATGATGGAAGCCCGCGCTGCTGAACGGGCGGGACTGCCGGTGCTGGGCGCTTTCCGTGGCCTTGCCGTGGCTGGCTGCGAGCCCGATGAAATGGGCATCGGCCCGGTCTTCGCGGTGCCGCGCCTGCTGCAGCGTCACGGGCTGCGCATGGAAGACATCGGCCTGTGGGAACTCAACGAAGCCTTCGCTTCGCAAGCCCTCTACTGCCAGCGCCGCCTGGGCATTCCGGACGAACTGCTCAACGTCAACGGCGGAGCCATTTCCATCGGCCATCCCTTCGGCATGACCGGCGCGCGCCTGGCCGGGCACGTGCTCATCGAGGGCAAGCGGCGCGGTGTGCGCTACGCCGTGGTGACCATGTGCATCGCCGGCGGCATGGGTGCGGCCGGCCTGTTTGAAATCTATTGAAGCGCAGCATCGCTGCACTGCATCCCCAAGGAGACTGGAATGGATCTGAATTTCACCCCGGCAGAAGAAGCCTTCCGCGACAGCGTGCGCGCCTTCCTCGCCGAGAAGCTGCCCAAGGCCTTGTCGGACAAGGTGGCCAGCGGCAAGCACCTGAGCCGCGACGAGATGGAACAATGGCACGCCATCCTCAACGAACGCGGCTGGCTGGCCAATCACTGGCCCCGCGAATATGGCGGCACCGGCTGGACCGTAATCGAGAAATTCATCTTCGAACACGAATGCTGCCTGGCGCATGCGCCGCGCGTGGTGCCGTTCGGGGTCAACATGCTGGGACCGGTGCTGATCAAGTACGGCAATGAAGCGCAGAAGCGATACTGGCTGCCGCGCATCCTCAGTGGCGAGGACTGGTGGTGCCAGGGCTATTCGGAACCGGGCGCAGGCTCCGACCTGGCTGCCGTAAAGACGCATGCGGTCCGCGACGGCGACCATTACATCGTCAATGGCCAGAAGACCTGGACCACGCTGGGCCACTACGCCAACATGATCTTCTGCCTGGTGCGCACCAATCGCGAAGCCAAGAAGCAGGAAGGCATCAGCTTCCTGTTGATCGACATGAATGCACCGGGCGTGGAAGTACGTCCCATCATCACGCTGGACGGCGAGCACGAAGTCAACGAGGTCTTCTTCACCGATGTGCGCGTGCCGGTACAAAACCTGGTCGGCGAGGAAGATCGCGGCTGGAGTTGCGCCAAGTACCTGCTGACCTATGAGCGCACCAACATCGCCGGCATCGGCTTCTCGGTAGCCGCACTGCAACGGCTCAAGAAAATCGCCGCCACGCAACGCAGCCATGGCCGTCCGCTGGCCGAAGACCCGCTCTTCGCGGCCCGCATGGCCCGCGTGGAAATCGATCTGGAGAACATGAAGACCACCAACCTGCGCGTCATCTCGGCGGTGGCCGGCGGTGGTGCGCCCGGTGCGGAAAGCTCCATGCTCAAGATACGCGGCACCGAGATCCGCCAGGAAATCACCGCCCTCACCCGCCGCGCCATGGGCCCTTACGCGCGCCCCTATCAGTGGCAGGCGCAGGATGAAGGCCAAGATGGCCACACGCTCGGCCCGGAGGCCGCTGCCGGTGCGGCCGCGCATTACTTCAACAATCGCAAGCTGTCGATCTTCGGCGGCTCCAATGAAATCCAGAAGAACATCATCTCCAAGATGATCCTTGGCCTGTGAGGAAACGCCCATGAATTTCGAGCACACCGAAGAACGGCGCATGCTGGCCGACAGCCTGCGCCGTCTCATTACCGAACAGTATGGTTTTGAAGCCCGCAAGCACCTGCTGCAATCCAAGCCCGGCATGAGCCGCGACATGTGGTCGCAACTGGCCGAAATGGGCGTGATCGGCGCACTCTTCCGTGAGGAAGACGGCGGCTACGGCGGTGGGGGTTTCGATATCGCCGTGGTGTTTGAAGAGATCGGCCGCGGCCTGCTGCTGGAGCCCTTGCTGGGCAGTGCCATCCTGGTCGGCGAGGCCATCGCGGCCGCTGGCACGCCCGCACAGAAGGCCTTGCTGGAACCGATCATCGCCGGCCAGACCCTGGCCGCCTTGGCCCATGAAGAAGCCGACAGCCACTATGCACCCACGCATGTGACCACGCGCGCCACGCAAGAAGCCGACGGAAGCTGGCGCCTGCAAGGCCACAAGGCGGTCGTGGTGCAAGCGGAAGCGGCGGATGTGTTGCTGGTCTCAGCCCGTACCAGCGGCGCGAGCGATGACGCTGACGGCATCTCGCTGTTCCTGATCCCGGCCAATACGGCGGGCCTGCAATTGCAAGGCAGCGACGCCATCGACGGTGGCCGCGTAGCCGACCTGCTGCTGCAAGAGGTTGCCCTGCCCGCCGACGCCCTGCTGGGCAGCGCGGACCAAGGCGCTGCGCTGCTGGAGCGCATCCTCGGACGCGGCGTGCTGGCGCTGTGTGCCGAAGCGCTGGGCGCGATGGAAGTGGCCAAGGAGGCCACGCTCGATTACCTGCGCACCCGCAAGCAGTTCGGCCTGCCCATCGGCAGCTTCCAGGCCCTGCAGCATCGCATGGCCGACCTGCTACTGGAAGTGGAACAGGCGCGCTCGGCGGTCATCAATGCCGCTGCTGCATTGGACGCCGACCGCATCACGCGCGAGCGTGCCTTGTCGGCGGCCAAGTTCAGCATCGGCCGCATCGGCACGCTGGTGGCCGAAGAATCCATCCAGCTGCACGGCGGCATCGGCATGACCTGGGAACTGCCGCTGTCGCACTACGCCAAGCGCCTGGTGATGATCGACCACCAGCTCGGCGACGAAGACCATCACCTGCAACGCTACATCGCGCTGGGCCGCGAAGTATCGGCATGAGCGAAGTCCTGTGCGAGCAGCGCGGCGCGGTGCGCGTGCTCATCAACCATGATCCGACCACGCGCAATGCCCTCAACGCCGACCTGTACGCGGCGCTGGCGGCCGCGCTCGACGAGGCCCAGGCCGATCCACAAGTGGGCGCCATCGTGCTGGCCGGGGGCGGCAACTTCTTCTGCTCCGGCGGCGACCTGCGCCTGCTGGCCCAGCGGCGCAGCATGGCCCCCCAGCAACGGCGTGCAAAACTGGAAGGCTTGCACGACCTGATCCGCCATATCGGCCGCTGCAGCAAGCCGGTGATCGCCGCTGTCGAAGGTGGCGCGGCCGGAGCCGGGCTGTCGCTGGCCTTGGCCTGCGATCTGCTGGTGACGACGCGCCAAGCGCAGTTCTCGGTAGCCTACGTCAAGGTCGGGCTCACGCCCGATGGCGGCGTGACAGCCTTCCTGGCGCAATTCCTGTCGCGCCAGGTGCTGACCCAGTTGTGCCTGTCCGGTGAGCGATTCAATGGCGAACGCCTGCACGCCATGGGCGCAGTCAATCAACTGGTCGAGGAGGGACAGGCACTCCAAGCCGCCGTGCAACTGGCCGCCACCCTGGCCGACGGACCGGCGCAGGCGATGGCCCGCATCAAGCACCTGTGCCAGCATGCCTACGGCGCCACGCTGGAAGAACAGCTGGAACTGGAAGCGCAACACATGGTGCTCTCGCAGGGCGAAGACGAAGCGGCCGAGGGCATTCACGCCTTCCTTGAAAAACGGCCTGCCGATTTCCGGCGGCTGCGGCAGGCACCGGAACAATAGCGGTACCGGGATGCGCAACGACGTCATACAGAACAACAAGCGCAGCACGCATCCCGTCCATGAGGAGACAAGATGACTGAACAAACTGCATCCCTGCCGCTGGCCGGCGTGCGCGTACTGGACCTCTCGCGCGTGCTGGCCGGCCCGTGGTGTGCGATGGTGCTGGGCGACCTGGGTGCCGAAGTGATCAAGGTCGAGCACCCCGAACGCGGCGACGACACGCGCGACTGGGGGACCCGCATCGGCTCGACCGAGACCGCGTATTTCAACAGCGTCAACCGCAACAAACGCTCCATCAGCGTCGACCTGCAGACCGAAGAAGGCCAGGACATCGTGCGCCAGCTGGCCCGCAAGAGCGATGTGGTGATCCAGAATTTCAAGTTCGGCGGCGTGCAGAAATTTGGCCTCGATTACGAGACCCTGCGCCGCGACAATCCCGGCCTGGTGTATTGCTCCATCACCGGTTACGACAGCAGCGGGCCGGAAGCCACGCGGCCCGGCTATGACCTGGTGATCCAGGGCGAATCCGGCCTGATGTCGCTCAATGGCGAGGCCACCCAGCCCCCGCTGAAACTGGGCGTGGCGGCGGTGGACCTGTTCACCGGCATGTATTCCGCCCAGGGCGTGCTGGCCGCGCTGTACCAGCGCCAGCAGACCGGACAGGGCCGGCATGTGGAAATGGCGCTGTTCGATTGCGGCGTCATGATCACCTCGTATTACGGTCTGGAAGCGCTGATCCTGGGCGACGATCCGCCGCGCTATGGCAATGCGCATCCCTCCATCATTCCCTATGGCGTCTTCGATGCGGCCGATGGGCGGCTGGTCATCACGGTAGGCACCAACAGCCAGTACCAGCGTTTCTGCCACAGCGTCATCGACCGTCCCGACCTGGCCGAGGATGCGCGCTTCAAGACCAATGTCAGCCGTGGCCAGCATCGCGATGTGCTGGTGCCGGAAATCAACCGCGAACTCAAGGCCCGCAAACGTGCCGACCTGCTGGCCAAGCTGCACCAGGCCGGCATTCCCTGCGGTGAAGTGCTGGGCCTGCATGAGGCGCTGACCAGTCCGCGCGCCACCTCTGCCGGCCTGGTCAGCACGCATCCACATGCGGAAGCGGGCAGTGTGCAGGTGCTGGCACCGCCCTATCGTTTCGATGGCGAACGCCTGCCGGTGCGCAAGGCACCGCCCTCCCTGGGTGAAGGCACGGGAGAAGTCTTGCAGTCGCTGCTGGGGATGGAAGAAGCACAGATCGCCGCGTTGCGCGAACGGGGCGTGCTGTAGCGAGAAAAGAGCGGGAGAGGAAATACATCGCCTGCAAGCCACCGTAGAGGCGGCTTGCAGGCGATGTCGCTTCAGTTGGAGAAAGCCGCCAGTCCGGTGATGGCGCGGCCGAGGATCAGCGCATGCACATCATGCGTGCCCTCGTAGGTGTTGACCACTTCCAGGTTCACCAGGTGACGCGCCACGCCGAACTCATCGGAGATGCCGTTGCCGCCCATCATGTCGCGCGCCATGCGGGCGATGTCCAGTGCCTTGCCGCAGCTGTTGCGCTTCATGATCGAGGTCTGCTCGATACCGGAATACCCCTCATCCTTCAGGCGTCCCAGGCGCAGGCAGCCTTGCAGGCCCAGCGAGATTTCAGTGAGCATGTCGGCCAGCTTCTTCTGCACCAGCTGGTTGGCCGCCAGCGGACGACCGAACTGCTGGCGTTCCATGGTGTAGCGGCGCGCGCGCTCGTAGCAGTCTTCGGCCGCGCCCAGTGCGCCCCAGGCGATGCCGTAACGGGCGCTGTTCAGACAGGTGAAGGGGCCCTTCAATCCGCGCACGTCGGGGAAGGCGTTTTCTTCCGGGCAGAAGACGTTGTCCATCACGATTTCCCCGGTGATGGAAGAACGCAGGCCGACCTTGCCGTGGATAGCCGGGGCCGACAAGCCCTTGGTGCCCTTGTCGAGGATGAAGCCGCGAATCTCGCCTTCGTCATCCTTGGCCCACACCACGAAGACGTCGGCCACCGGGCTGTTGGTGATCCACATCTTGCTGCCGGACAGGCTGTAGCCGCCGTCCACCTTGCGCGCGCGGGTGATCATGCTGCCGGGGTCGGAACCGTGGTTGGGTTCGGTCAGGCCGAAGCAGCCGATCCATTCGCCGCTGGCCAGCTTGGGCAGGTATTTCTGTTTCTGCGCTTCAGTGCCGAAGGCATTGATGGGGGTCATCACCAGCGAGGACTGCACGCTCATCATGGAGCGATAGCCGGAATCGACGCGCTCGACTTCACGGGCGATCAAACCATAACAAACGTAATTCAGACCGGCACCACCGTACTGCTCATCGATGGTCGCGCCCAGCAGGCCCAGTTCGCCCATCTCGCGGAAGATGCTCACATCCATCTTCTCGTGGCGGAAGGCTTCCAGCACGCGCGGGGCCAGGCGGTCCTGGCAATAGGCCTGGGCGGCATCGCGCACCTGGCGCTCATCGTCGCTCAGTTGCTGCTCCAGCATCAGGGGGTCGGCGTAATCGAATGCATGTCGTTGCTGCGTTTTGCTCATGGAAGCCTCTTTTGTGCATCAGGAATCGCTGCAGCAGTACTGTCTTCGCAGACCGTCCTCGCGCAGCGGCGGTGGACAAAAATATACGGACTGCCCCGCCGTGGCGCAAACGAAATGTTTGCATCACCATGTGCGTATTACGCACTCCAGTTCCGCCTGTCGAGACATCCTTCCAACCCGCACTCAACCCAATCCGCTGGGCAGGCGATAGGCCTTGGCCTGCTCTTCCAGCCAGTCCTGGAACAGGCGCAGGAGCGGCCGCTCGGAGGTGCGCTCGGGATAGATCAGGTAGTAGGAGTGCGTGCTCAGGTAATCGTGATCGACCGCCACCACCAACAGGCCGCGCCGCAACTCATCCTCGATCAGGAAGCGCGGGATCAGCGCCACGCCCATGCCTACGATGGCCGCCTGGGTCAGCATGGAGAACAGTTCCAGCTGCGTGCCCACCAGGTCGTTCTGCACCTGCATGCCGAAGGAAGCGAACCACTGCCGCCACACATAGGGCCGCGTGCTCTGCTGCAGCAGCGGATAGGCCAGCAGCTCGGTGGGCGTGAGCTTGCGGTCGTGACCGATGAGTTCGGGGCTGGCCACGGCCACCATGCTCTCGCGCATCAGGAACACGCCCTCGGTCCCGGGCCAGCTGGCTTGCCCGGCGTAGAGCGTGGCATCGAGATTGGTCTCTTCGAAGAGGAAGGGCCGGGTGCGCGGCCGCAGGTTGACCGTCACGCCCGGATGCGCCTCCAGGAAGGAACGCAGGCGCGGCAGCAGCCACCGGGTGGCGAAGGTCGGCATCACGCCCAGCTCCAGGGTATCGCCATGGCCGTCGCGCGACATCAGGTGCAGGGCGTCGCGTTCGATTTCATCGAGGCGCTGGCCGACCTGGTGGCTGTAGCTCACGCCCGCCTCGGTCAGGCGCACGCCGCGCTTGGTGCGGCGAAACAGCTTCAGGCCCAGGAATTCCTCCAGCGCGGCCACCTGGCGGCAGACGGCGCTTTGCGTCACGGCCATTTCCTGGGCGGCCTTGGTAAAGCTCTGGTGCCGCGCGGCCGACTCGAAGACGGCCATGGCCTGGGTGGAAGGAATCTTTCGGCGCATCGTGCGAAAAAGGCATTGAAGTGAATTTTATGCACATCTTATCGCAGCTGCGGCGTCTTCCATCGTCCGTCATTGAATAATCTTGTACGACATCCTGACAACAATCGCTATCAAACAATCGATATCAATTAACGCATGGCCAGCATGATTAATTTCATTGGATGGAAATCTTGTCGGTCGTTAAGATCAAGTCCGATCCAGCCATGCGACCATCGAACAGCAAGCGCCGGCGGCCAAGGGAGGCCGTTGGCAACAAGAGAGACAGGATGGGCAGGAAGCCGACGCTTCGTGACGGCATGACATCACCAGCACTTCATTGCTCCCGCAACCACGCCCCGGCCGGTTGCCGCTCTTGACGCCCGCACGCCAAACGGGCGGCCTCGCAGAATCGTTCGACAGCAGCGTTCGGATCCGACACTGAAAACGATATAAATCGAATGCGAGGAAGACATGATCTGGTTCTACAACCTCAACATCGCCAAAAAGCTGGCCCTGTCCTTTGCGGTGGTGATTGCGCTGGCCCTGTTGCAGGGCCTGTTCGCCATGAAGGAACTCAAGCAGGTCAACAGTGCTTCCGGCGAGATCGTCAACAAGTGGATGCCGACCATGGATGCCGCACGCGAACTGCAGGGTTCGCTGCCGCCGCTGCGGCTCAATGAACTGGAGCTGGTCACCGCCGTCACGCCCCAGGAGCGCACCGCCGCCAACCAGTCCATCAAGAAGCGGCTGGATGCGCTGGCCAAGCAGCGCGCGGTATTCGAGCAGCGCATGTCCGAACCCGAGGAGAAGGAGCAATACGCCCAGTTCGGCAAGAATCTCGCGGCCTACCTGAAGGTGGATGAACAACTGGCCGAGATGGCGGCCAACCAGCAGTATGACGAGACACGCGCCCTCTTCAACGGCGAGTCCGCCAAGCTCTACGCCGCGATGGTCGGCAACCTCAATGCCATCGTCAAGGTCAATGCCAGCGGCAGCGCGCGTGCCGACGAAGAAGCCTCGGGCGTATTCCGTGCGGCGCAGCGCTGGATCGTGGGCTTGCTGGTGGCAACGGTGGCCATCGGTTCGCTGCTGGCCTTCGTGGTGGCGGCCAATGTCTCGCGTCCATTGAAGGAAGCGGTGGAAATCGCCCAGCGCGTGGCGCGTGGCGACCTGACCCTGCGCATCCGCCCGGCCGGCCGCGATGAAACCGGACGCCTCATGGAAGCCCTGCGCGTGATGAATGACAGCCTGCGCGACATCGTCAATGAGGTGCGCCAGGGGACCGACACCATCGCCACTGCCTCCAACGAAATCGCGCGCGGCAACCTGGACCTGTCCAACCGTACCGAACAGCAGGCGGGCTCCCTGGAAGAAACCGCATCGGCCATGGAGCAGCTCACCTCCACCGTGACCCAGAATGCCGACAATGCGCGCCAGGCCAACCAGCTGGCGGCCACCGCATCCGACATCGCCAGCCAGGGTGGCGAAGTGGTGGGCCAGGTAGTGCAGACCATGGAAGGCATCACCGAGAGTTCGCGCCGCATTGCCGACATCATCAGCGTGATTGATGGCATCGCCTTCCAGACCAACATCCTGGCGCTCAATGCAGCGGTGGAAGCGGCCCGTGCCGGCGAGCAGGGACGCGGCTTTGCGGTGGTGGCCTCGGAGGTGCGCTCACTGGCGCAGCGTTCGGCCGGTGCGGCCAAGGAGATCAAGGAGCTCATTGACGACTCGGTGCAGAAGGTCAGCGCGGGCAGCGCTTTGGTGGAACGCGCCGGCAGCACCATGACCGAAGTGGTGGCCAGCGTGCGCCGCGTTACTGACGTGGTGGCCGAGATCAGCGCGGCCACGCAGGAACAGAGCGGCGGCATCAATGAAGTCAATCTCGCCATCACGCAGATGGATGAGACGACGCAGCAGAATGCCGCACTGGTGGAGCAGGCGGCGGCAGCGGCGGATTCACTGAAGGGACAGGCAGGCAATCTCGCAGCCGTAGTGGGCAAGTTCAAGCTGGATTGAAGCGATATGGCCGACGCCAGATTGCCTGGTGTCGGCCGCGTGCGCTGGCCTCGCGTGCAGCCAAGCTCAGGCGGTCACGGTCCGGTACGCGAGAGCAGCAGCCTGAACCCGAGGGTTATCATGACGCCGCCCGCGATGCGGTCGAACCAGTGCTTGCCCTGCACATACCAGCGGCGTGGACGCGATGAAGAGAGTGCGACGGCCACCAGGCCATACCAACCCGCTTCGATCACGAAGACCAGCAGCAGCGTCAGCGCCTTGAAGGACAGGGAAGTCTGGGCCGGCAAAAAGGCGGCGAACACGCTGGTGTAGGCGATGGCGGTTTTCGGATTGCTGATCTGGGTGACCAGGCCCAGCCACAGGGACCGGCGGGACAAGGAGGGTGATTGGTCGCGCGGTGCGATGTCGTCGGCCATCAGGGGCGTACGCGCCCCGCGCCAGATGCGCCAGCCCATGTAGGCCAGATAAACACCGCCCCCGAACTTCAACACCAGATAGAGCGAAGGCACTGCCAGCAGCACTGCCTGCAGCCCCAGCAAAGCCGCTGCGGCAAAGAGCACGCCGCCGATACCCATACCCAGTGCCGCCAGCAGACCATTGGGCCGTCCGCCGCCCACCGAGGTGCGCGCCACCATCACGAAGCTGGGGCCGGGGCTCATGGTGGCCAGGCTCAGCGTGGCGGCCAGTCCGATCATTTCAGCAAGATGTTGCATGGATAACCTCCTTTTGGCGGTGAGGACGCTCCTCATTGGCTTGTTTCTCCAGGAAGAACGGCACCTCGCTGGCACCGATGCCCAGGTCATTGAGCTCGCGCGCGCCCATCTCCCGCATTTCCTGCGCGGCGCCCCCGTGGGAAGCGTGATGGTCCCCGAGGACGCGGGCAAGGACCTCCCTGACGATGTGCCACATGGACTTCTCCCTGGATGAATGGGCAGATCATCCGCCAATCGAAGTCATTGGTAAAATTGAGATTGATGACAGCTACTATCAGGAAAGCTGATGAGATAACTCGGCTTCAACGCTGAATTTTTAATCGAGCTGCGGTCGCACTTCATCTCCACCAGCCACCATAAGTCCAAACGCTAACGATCAGAAAAAATATTACAGCCGTTACAGCGATATATATTTTTTTCCCCAACGGGGTCGCCTCGTCCCATCGCTGCTTTTGTGTCTTCCCAAATAAGTTAGATAAAAATTCTCGCAGCGTCACCGGCCACCGTGCCACGCGCAATGAACTAGCAGTCTTAAAAAATCAGTCACTAGCTGAGTGACTGCCTAATAACGTTCTCATTTCATTTTCAAATGAATCTGCGCAGATAAAATAAGACCACTCATCTTGCTCCGAGTAACAAGATATTTCGAAGCTTCCACATCGTTGTCCGACATAAATATCTGGGATTCGAGCTCCACGTAGACCAAATCGGATGCCGTGCACTCTACGATATTCAAATGCTCTATCAATTAAATCGTCGTCTTCAGGATTTACAGAGTCATAAAATGAAGCTATGCATTTTGCAATGGAGCTGTCCTCACCAAATAGAGATGGGAAGGGATCTCGCAAGATCTGGTCCAGATTTTCGGAGATCCAATTTCTAAATTCCGAGACATCCCAGCAAGTTTTCAGCAATGTCCGCACATCGCTACCGTTTGTCAGAAGAAATTCAATCTCAGTATGTTCCGGCGTACTACTGTTCGGAACTTGGGGACCGAAATTTAATATGAACGTATGCATTGTTCTATCTCCCGCATCATCAGCGGAGTCGAACACTAATCCTTGGTAGCCGACCCATTCGGGGGAAAATCGTGATGCGATGAAGTTCTAATTTTCAAATAAGCGACGTAATGAAACCGGAGGCAAAGAAACCATTCTTCTCCCCTTTATCTTCGAAATCCAATATCGAACACCAGTTTCATAATCATCTAAACCATTCTCTCGAACATCGTTTCGAATGAGATCGAAATATAAATTTACATCTCCATCGAATTTAACGTAGCCAACTTCATTTCCGCTAGAAGAGACGGCTACACCTGCCTCAAAATCGCCTGTACCTAATAGGTAATCAGCCAAAAAAATAGCATGATCAATTCGCTTTTCAGCGGATTTATCGAGGAAATTATCGTTCTCGCCATACGAAACCAATCCTATTAAATCGTTTAAAAAAAATATATCTTTTTCTCCGATCAGGTAAAAATCACTTATGACTCTTATCCAATATTCTCGTTCGGACATATTAACTTCCTATTTCTATATGTACGTTGTATGGCTTATCGCTTCCTGCGGCCGGATTAACATCAATCGTCATTCCTCCGGTCTTTGAGCCATTTCTGAGGCCGATTCGTGTTCCGTCTTCAAGAATCTTTGAAACACCGTCATAACCGCTCGGTGTAGCATCTTTAGCCCCTGTGACCTGCTCCCCAATTTAGTACGAGAACGACTTGGAGTCTGCGGTTAAAAAAGTCTCTGCAAACTGTTGCGGCGTTAGGTAGCCAAGCGAACTATGCGGCCTCTCAGAATTGTATTCTCGCCGCCAGGCGGCAATGATTTCACGAGCATGCCGCATCGAAACAAACCAATGTTCATTCAGGCATTCATCCCGAAACTTGCCGTTGAAACTCTCGATGTAGGCATTCTGCTGCGGCTTACCTGGCTCGATGAAGTTCAGCTTCAATCCGTTTGCATAGGCCCAGGCATCGAGCACCTTACCGGCGAACTCGGGGCCGTTGTCGATGGTAATCGAAATCCTCGAAGCTCTGAGAGCCGTGACAGCACCGATACAACCCGTGTGCCTGGCAGCGATGTATCCACCTCGATAGCTAGGCATTCCTTGGTGAAGTCGTCTACGATATTCAGCTAGCGCAAGCGGCGGCCATCAGCCAATCCATCCGATACAAAGTCCATTGACCAGCTCTGGTTGGGCATCGTCGCCTGAACCTTCAATTGTCGCTCCACGCCCGCGATGCGCTTCCTCTTACGGCGCCTGACGCTCAGGCCGGCCTGTCGATACACGCGGAGCAGCTTCTTCCGATTGACCCGCCATCCATCCCGCTGCATCAACACATGCAGACGCCGATAGCCATATCGGCGTTTTATGGCTGCCAGTTCGCAAAGACGCTGACGCAGTTCCTCGTCGTCAGGACGACGGGATTCGTAGTGATACAAGGAGCGGGAAATTCCTATCAGCCCGCAGGCACGGGTTACGCCTAGACCGTGGACATGCATGATGTGCGTCACGGCGCTTCGCCTATCCTGCGGGCTTACCACTTTCGGCCGAGCACATCCTTCAGTGCAGCGTTGTCCAACAGGCTTTCTGCCAGCAGTTTCTTGAGCTTGGCATTCTCGGCCTCCAGCGCCTTTAGCCGCTGGGCCTCGGATACCGTCATCCCGCCGAACTTGGATTTCCAGTTGTAGTACGTCCCGTCGCTGATACCGTGCTTCGGGCATACCTCGGCCACTTTCATACCGGCTTCGGCTTCCTTGAGTACGCCAATAATTTGTTCTTCGGTAAATCGTTTTTTCATGCTGCCTCCGTATGGGGAAGACTCTACATCATTACCGTACTAGAACTCATTTCATAAATAGCGCCGCATGAGGATGACGGAGAAAGCGAGATGAACAAAGCCGGTGTAATGATCGGCGCAACGCTCCCATCGGGTAAGTACACGCTTGAAGGCATTAAGCCAGGCAAAGAGCCGTTCGATCTTCCATCGGCGCCGGTATCGGCGCCGCGCCCGGCCATCTTGAGTGACCGCTCTTTTTCGATTGCTCTTGTGTGGTGCGATCAGTTCAATGCCTTTGGCAGCAAGTCTTTGATCGAGCGGATCACTATCGTAGGCGCGATCCCCAATAATTCGTTCGGGTCGTCCCACGGTGACAATCTCATCGAGGGTAGCCTCGACAAGGGTGACTTCATATGGGCTAGCAGAAGACGTGTGCACGCCGAGTAGAAGACCAGTAGCGTCTGCAATAACCATGAGCTTCGTACCCTTGCCCCGCTTGGTCTTTCCGACCTTTGGGCCCCTTTTTTGCCAACACAAACGTGCCGTCAATAAAGCATTAAGAAAGATTGATTTGGCCAACCTCTTCGAGGTGTTGCGCCAGTGCTTCGAGTATTTGCCGTAGCACGCCATTCTTGACCCAGCGCGAGAATCGTCGGAAGCATGTCGTGCCAGAGGGGAACCGATCTGGCAAATCACACCAGGCCGCACCGGTGCGGAGCACCCAGAGAATTCCGTTCATGACGGCGCGGTTGCTGTGCAATTCCGGGCGCCCACGCCCATCATCGCGTCTAGGTGTTTCTGGTATCAGCGGCTCCAGAATCGCCCATTGTTCGTCTGTTAGTTCTTCTCTTCGCGCCATACGAAGAAGTTAACACGCACGACAAAAAGTTAACAGACCCTATTTATGAAATGAGTTCTAATCTCGGGAAGCAGGTCATGATGGTTAAGCCTAGTCCATCAAGCTCTTGATGAGTCGGTATATTAGAGAAAAATTTATTCGCCGCGTTTCCATTGATAACAATTTCTCCTCCAGGCTGAGTGACGCGAGCAGCTTCCGGTAAATAATCCGTCATAGATAAAGTGCCTCCCGCGGACTTTGGAATATATGGGTTATTCGCCACGAGTCTCGCTTGGCTTCCGCTCGGAATATTCGGCATGTTGGTAGCGTCCTTTGCCACTGCTGTCGGGTCCGTTGGTCCAACCCCAACAGCCCGAGGAATTTTGGAGCCACCGGCACCCAGACGCACATCCCTTCCGGCCGAGAGCGTGGCCTCGCCGCTGGCGGCAATCACAACAGCATTGGCCTGCAGATCGCGCCCAGCCAGCAGCACCACGTCCTTGCCGCTGACGCTGGCGACCTGATCGATGTTGCTGCCCGTGGTGGTGGCATTGGCGGTCGTGACGCTGGCACTGATTACTTCACGCGTGGATCGGTCTGCACCGGCAGTCCGGTCACTCTGCTCTGATTGACCTTATACAAGGCATTGGCTGGCAGGCTCACATCTACGGCGGGAGCACACAGATCAATGTGTCTTACAAGTGTTGCGCAGCGCTTGCGCTGGTATCGTGACGGATGCAATGGTATCGACGCGTAGTGCTCGACCCGTGCGTGACGCATGCATCAAGCGGGAACTGGGTTTCTATCATCTGGGAGGCGCAGGCTACACTTTCGTAACAGCGTTATCTGCCCTGAAGTGATGACTCTTGGTAAAAGCGTGATCGGCCTAAACACTGATTCAATCGATAGTAACGCGTACACTTCAGCAAATTTACACCGACCGTCAAATTCAGTTTTTTGGGGGAAATAGCTTGCAGATAGTTTCGGGGATAATTGGCGCCGCTTTCCCCAAGCTAACTTTGCGAAGAGCCAATTCCCAGCGCAATTCATCGCATTTCAAACCACTTTCACGCATACACTGCCGTGCAAATGACTCAAATTCACTGAATCCTCTTTTGTAAGGTACAAACTTTATGCCATCCTCTGTTTCACACATGCGTCCGGCAATAAAGTCTCCAGTGGCCACCAGATACTCTATTAATTTTTCCGTCTCGTCGAAAATTTTCTCGTCAGATTTTTCGAGCGAGTTATCACTGGCATCATGGCTGACATAACCCGCGATAAAACCAAAAAAAAGCAGGTCTAGGTCGCCCTCTGCATATATGTCGTCAACGAAGTACTGGTTTTTGGGTTCACTCATGGCGCGATATGCACTTTATAGTTCTTGCCTGCTGCTGGGAAAACATCAATCGTTGCCCCGCCGGTGGCGGAACTGTTACGTAAACCAATAAGAGTCCCGTCCGGAAGAACTTTCATAAGACCGTTATAGCCCTTCGCTTCTGTCGGAGAGGCTCCAAACGTAATATCGTTATATAGTGCATTTAGATTTTCTTCCGAAGACACATTGTATGCGTTTCCGGATTTTTTAAAGGGGATCGCGGTTTCGTTAACTTTTTGACGAACGTCAGCATAATTCAGTGGAGATCTTAAGATTGGTTTTTGCAGCGGCGTTGGCTTTACTCCGGCAACAGCATCTACTACTGCAACTTTTCCTACATCCGATTTGCCAGATAGATTAGATAAGACCTTTGCCAGGCGTGCTGTAGCAGATGGCAAATTTAATATGCCGAGTGATTCCATCAGGGTAGCTTTATCTGCCTCATCCAACTTCGCAAGCTCAACATCTTTCTCCGATACATTGCTTAGTAATGTCGCTTGCTTTTTCTCTATCTGTGTCCTTCTCGTAGCATCGTCTTTAAAAAGTGCTTTCTCCTGCTCCAATGCATCAACTGCTGTTGCAATAGCATCGATTTTTGAACTGCAACCGACCACTTGAGTACAAGGTCCAGAACTAAGCATAGCAATAGCAACATACCTCGCTGCCCATTCAGTCGGGTTCTTCGCTCCAAATCGAGCCTGCTGCTCCGGCGTCCACGAACCATCCTTGTTTCCATTCAAGAAGGGATCGTTTCTCTCTGCAGCACTTGCACTGAACAGTCCAGCGGTCTTGTTCTCAGCGATGAAGCGCTTGGCCAGCTCGTCGCTCTTCCCGCCTCTCTCAGCTGCAGCATCCACCACCGCATAACCCGCAGAGAGCAAGCGCTGGTATGCCTCCTCATCAATGATGGATTCCCGTGTCGCATCCTTCAGATATTTCCGGTATTTGCTCGCCTGACTCTTGGCCCAATCTCTTTCGCTCTGATGCAATTGCCGATTGTTGGCGTCCGCATTGACAGCCGCCGCCAATCCCGCACTTCCTCCCACCACACTACCGATGGCTGCCGCCGTCACCTGTTCCAACCCCTGGCGAACGGGCGCAGACAAGGCCATCTTGTCGATCAACTTGCCGAACTCCGGCATGACGGTCGATGCAGTCAAGGCGCCTGCACCACCTGCAGCACCCCCGCTCAACGCACCCGCAGCAGTATGCAAGGCCGTGCGATAAAGCCCGCCCTCGCTCCACTTGTCCCGCTCGGCAATCAGCGCAGGCCTTTCTACTTCGCTGGCAGATTCTATTTTTCGATCCAGCTCATTGACCTTCGTGGTCGCATAGCGACCGATTTCCCGACTGGCATTCCTTCCAAACGCCTCCATGATCCTGGCCTGCGCCTGCACATCCTCCTGCAGCGCCTGCGCATCCCACTGCTTGTTCAGCTTGCCACTCGTATCTCGCTCGCTGCTCGCATCGGTGTTGATGGACGCTATCGTTTCCGCAGCTGACTTGCCTGTCTTCGCCTGCTGTGCGAGGTCATCCTTGATCCTCACATCCGCTGCACTGATGCCGCTGCGCGTGGCGCTACTCTCATTGCCATTGCTACTGCCGATGCCTATCCCCGTGCCGACCAATGATCCCTTCGCGCCATCCATCCCCGCGCCAGCGCTGATGCTCTCCGCCTTGTAGCTGCTGCGATTCTGGATGTCAGATTGCGTCAGCGTCTCCGTGCTCAGGCTGTTCCTGCCCTCAATGGCGGCCTTGTCCGTACTGGCAATCTTGCCGCCTTTCAGGTCGGTGTTACCTGCCACCCGGACCTGGAATCCCTCATCTCCAGCCCGGATACCGGATTGCTCATTGACGCTCGCGAACTCACCCTCGACCCTGCTGTGGCTGAGGTTGACGCTCCCGTTCATCTTGCCCGCCCCTACCGAGACACTGGCGCCAAAACCCTGCTGCTTGCTCTTGGTGTTGCTGCTGTCTTGCAGACTCTCGATATTCAAATTGCCATGTCCGCTGGTTCCTGCGTCGATCTCCCCCCGTCTACCCGCCACGACTGCACCTCGCAGCGTAGTGTCCGTGCCGGATCTGAGCGCGACCTTGTTGCCCGCATCGACATGCGTGTTGACTTGTTCCACATCACTGCCATCGCCGCGACCCAGGCTGCCGGACACATTGGCGTTGACCATGAATCCATCGGTTCCGATGGAGAATCCCACCGATCCAGATTTGCTCTGGTTGCTGCTGTTCTGTGCTGAGGTATTCTGATCGGCCAGCAGGCGGATTCCGTTCTCGGCCTGTAGCGAGGCATTGACGCCGGCCTTGATGTCACTGCCTTGGATGAGGATGCTGCTGTCCTTGCCGCCACCTTGTGCTTTGATACCGACGTTGCCTCCTGCGGCAACAGCGGAGCCACGTACCGTCTTGCTGCTCTGTTCGCTACGGCTGTTGCTGCTGCTGCCGCCTATGCTGAAAGCGAGGTTGATACCGCCCACCTTGTCAGCCTTATTGGCATCGCGGCTTGGAACCTTGCCTTGTGCGTTGGCAGGGCCGGTAGCGATCTGGTTGGGCTTGTCGTTGATCGTGCTGCCTTGTCCGGCACTGATGGCGTCATACGCCTGCTTGCCAGCAAAGCCCATGTTGGCAGCAGCCAGCGCCTGCATGCGACCATTCCTTGTCTTGCCTGCCGCCTCCGCCATCTGCTGCACCGTCTGCACCGCCGACAACACCGGACTGGTCACCGCCACCGTCACCCCCTGCTGGCGGAACTTGTCCTCGGTCACGGTGCGGCTGCCCTGCTGTGCAGCAAGAATGCTGACGGTTCGGGCCGCGATGTCGATGTCGCCACCCGGTGCCAGCACATCACTACCCACCTGCATGTACCGATTGCCCGCCACGATGCGCACATCGCCCTGCACGCTGCCAATGGTCGATGCCGACGCAGTCTCGCTATTGCGATCCACATCACGGCTCTGCATGCGGCTGCCTACCGTCACGCCGATGCCCGCTCCCATCACGCCGCTCTTGGTCTCCTGACGGAAGTTGCGCTGCGCGCTGCTGTCGGTCGAGGCAACAATGTTCACGTCATGGCCCGCCACCACCGCCGTCCCCTGCGGGGACACTACACTGCTGCCCGACACGTTCACATCACGTCCCGCCCGAAGCAGGACGGTATCGCCGGAGAAGGTACTGCCCGCCTCGCGGCTGGTACTGCTGGCGTCATCGATGCGCACCGTCGTGGACGTCAGGATTCCGCTGCTGCTGCGCTGCCCCTGGTCACGTGCGCTGGCCGAGACGTTGGCGGTGCCGATGCGCACGTCACGTCCGGCCTCGACTTGCAGTGCGCCTTCGGCGACTACCTGCGCCCCCTTGCTCGTCACATCCTGCCCCGCCTGGATGCGGACGCTGTTGCCGCTGACTTGCGTGGCGACCTCCTTGCTGCCGGTCACCACGGCACGATTGATGCCGACCTCATCGGTGCCGTGTGTACCGTTGGCGCGGTCCACGAAGTTCGGACCGGTGAGCAAGCTGACCCGGTTGCTGCCCCCCTTGTCACTGGCCCAGCGGATCTCCTGCCGGAAATACTCCTGGATCACACCCAGACGCACATCCCTTCCGGCCGAGAGCGTGGCCTCGCCGCTGGCGGCAATCACGGCAGCATCGGCCTGCAGATCGCGGCCAGCAAGCAGCACCATTTCCTTGCCGCTGACGCTGGCGACCTGATCGATGTTGCTGCCCGTGGTGGTGGCATTGGCGGTCGTGACGCTGGTACTGCGAATCACGATGTCCCGGCCCGCGCTCAATACCAGCTTGTCGTTGGCATCGATGACGCCTCCGGCATTGTCGATATCGGACTGTGCCAGCAGGCGAACCGAGCCGCCCTCGATGCGCCCGCCGAGATTGCGGATGTTGTCCGCGCGCAGTGTCACACCGGTTCGCGCAGCGATGGTGCCGCCACGATTGAAGATGTCCTGCACGGTCTGGAAGGCGACCTCATTGCCGGCAATCAGGGTCTGGCGACCGCTCACACGCAGGCTCGACGGCTGCAGGTAGACCTGCGGTACCAGCACCTCTTGCGCGCTGCCATCGGCCAGCCTCACCGTGCGCTTCACCAGCCAGACAATGTCGGTCTTGAGCTGGGCGATCTGCTCGGCTGACAGCGCGATGCCCAGTGCGTAGCGCTGGACCTGCGCCTGTTGCAGCCCGGCTTGCATCAGCGCCAGGTATTGCGCCTCGTTGGTGGCGAAACCGTTCAGGTAGCGCTGGCCGGTGGCGTCCTGGATCTGCCGCTGGATCAGCTGTTGTTCGTAGAAGCCATCGCCGAAACGCTGGTAACCCGGCGCGGGCCCGAAGCGGTCCTGATATGCACGCACCAGGAAGTCGGATGACAGCCAGTTGCGCTGGCCGATGAAACGCGGATCAGTCTGCACCAAGGGCAGCGCCACGCTGCCCTGATTGACCTGGTACAAGGCATTGGCCGGCAGGCTGACGTCAACGGCGGGAGTACGCAGGTCGGTAGTCTTGCCCGTTCCCTGCGGTGCTTGTGCGGGAATGGTTGCGGCTGTACGAGCAGTCCGGTCGCGCGTGCTGCCCGCCTCGTGCGTGGCGCTCACATCAAGTGGGAATCGCGTCTCTATCGTTTGAGAAGCATAGGGTGCGCTCTCATAACGGCGGTCATCGGCTTTGAGTGTATGTGACTTGATGAAGGTTTTCTCTGCCGTGCCGGTGGAGGTGACCGTCTGCTGGCCCAACGGGCCGGTATTGTTGATGGCCGTGCCGTTGACACCATCCCCCGCCAGCACGCCACCGGCGATGAACTGGCTGGCGTAGTTGTTGACCACGCCAGCGGCCAGGGTCATCCCGCCACCTGAGGTGATCATGCCGGGAGCGCTGCGCGTGACGATGGTGCGCCGGATCTGTTCGGTGCCGTCGTAGATGATCCACTCGCCTGCCATGCGAGCGTAGAGTGAACGGTTGAATCTATCGATAGCCTTGTCCAGATTGTGGTAGGACTCAACCGTCGTATCGCGGATCGCTTTCCACTGGCTATGCCTTTGCCGATAATCCGCATCCGGGCAGGACTCGGGATCACTGCAGATTCTGGGAAGTTCGGGCTCGGGCGGTACTTCCGTCGTCGGCCTTGCTACGCGAAAGACATCCCATATACGGTCACCGGGCTGGTAGACGAAGCGTTCCGGTTCTGCCGGAAAGGTGCTGTGCTCGGTACTGACTTCGGGAATCGCTGCAAGATAGGCAGGGCCAACGCCGAAGCTCCGGTACAAGCGGCCACCCCTGCCGACATGCCGGCTATAGTCAAACGGCGGTCCGTAACGCTCAAAGGGATATTCCTCCGACGGCAACAGCAAGCGGAAATTGTCCTCATCGCCCATCGCGCGCCAGTTCTCCGGCGCGATGATCTGGCCGCTATCCTGATGGATCAACCGCGCATTGTCGCCAGAGACGAATTCCGGCGATCCCACCAGCCGGTAGTTGATGATCCTGCGTCCCGGCTTGCTCTCTTCAGCGATCTCGACATGCGCATTGCGGTTGTTGATCGCATCGGCGGCAATGGTGAGTGCGCCATCCGCATTGACAGTGGCGCTGGTGTTGTTGACTTCGCGCGCACGTCCGGTCGCACGATGGTCGCTGCCGATGGCGCCGCCAATGGACATGTCGCCGACCGAATACAGCAGCGCCTGCTCGCTGTTGTAGAGCAAGCCGCTCCCGATATCCAGGCGCTCACGCGCCGCGATGACCGGGGCCCGCAGCATGCCGTCGACGCTCTCCGGGGCGTTGTGCAGCACATCGGCAGCAAGCGCGATGCGGTCACCGTAGATGCGCCCGGTACCGAGGTTGTAGAGCGTG
This sequence comes from Herbaspirillum sp. CAH-3, assembly GCF_009668275.1. Lineage (NCBI taxonomy): Bacteria > Pseudomonadati > Pseudomonadota > Betaproteobacteria > Burkholderiales > Oxalobacteraceae > Herbaspirillum > Herbaspirillum sp. CAH-3. Next base: position 72,138 of record NZ_VSWE01000008.1, read on the forward strand.
CCGGCCTGGATGCGCGTGGTGACGCCATCGATCAGGCCCCGGTTGATGAAGTCCTGTCCCGCACCGGCAGACAGCGAGACATCGCCGCCCAGGATGGAAGCTCCTGCATGATTCTGGAGTCCCCTGGCAGTCACGCGCAACGCTGCCCCAGCGGCCAGCGTGCCGTAGTTGCTGAAGCGCCCGCCAATGCGCAGATCGAGATTGCCAGCGGCTGCAGTTTCTCCGCGCTGCTCCAGGTCGGCGGCCACATCGATACGCAGATCCTTGTGGCTCAACAGCAGGCCCTTGCCAATCAGGGAGTCGGACGTAAGGCTCAGGTCACCGCCTGCGAGGATGCGTCCGCCTTCGTTGTCGATGACCAGCCTGCGGGTGCTGGCCGGGTCACTGACCGCCAGCGTGCCTTGCGAAGACAGGAGCCCGCCGCGATTGTCCACACGCTCACGGGCGGCGATCTGCAATGACTGGCCGGTGCGGATAGCGCCCTTGTTGTTGTGGAGGGCACCTGTGGTGAGGCTTACGCTAAGGCCCTCGATGCCCTGGTCCTTGCCCTGGGTATCGTCGTTGCGCAGGCTCCGGCTCTGTAGGGTTACGTCTTCATCGGAACGAATCAGGCCACGGCGGTTATCCATCTCGCCAGCCGACACCTCCACTTGCATCGCGCCCTTCGACTGCAACTGCCCGCCGCGATTGTCCACGCTGCCCGCCTCGATGCGCAGCCCACCACCAGTGGCGATATCGCCACCCTGATTGTCAAGGCTGCTCACTTGCAGACGGGCTTGGCCGCCTGCCACCACCACGCCCGCGCCATTGCCCAGCGCACCGGCCTTGATGTGCAGATCCGTGCCGGCACGCACGCCCTGGTCCTTGCCCGAATGCAGGTTGTACAGTGCCTGGCCGTGGGTATCGAGGTCGAGGCTCTTGAGGGCCTGCAACAATCCGCCCTCATTGTTGACTTCACCGCTGGAGAGCGTCAGCTTGCCCCGGGCGGCGATGCTGCCGGCACGATTGTCGAGTTCTGCGCTCTCCAGCTTCAGGTCTTGCCGCGCAAAGAGCACGCCGCGCTGATTGTTGAGACGCTGCTTGCGCGTGTCGATCACCACCTCGTTGCCCGCCAGCGTGCCGTCGCTGTTATCGATGCCGGTCGCCGTGATCTCCATTCGCGTGGCGGCGAGGATCTTGCCTTGGTTGCTGGATTTTCCGTCTGTCGTCAGTTCGAGAGAACTCTCGGCCGAACGGATCCTGCCCCGGTTCTCCAGCGTGGCCGCATTGACGGTGAGGGTGTCGTTGGCGCCGATCTCTCCGGTGTTGCTCAAGCCCTGTTGCAGCGAGAGCTTCATGGCGCCCTCGGCGGTAAATGTTCCGCTGTTGTTCAGCGCCGTCGCCTTCAATGAAACGGATTGCCTGGCCTCAACAATGCCGCTGTTGGTGATGCTCTCTCGAGTCTGTACATCGACACTTTTGTTAAGAGAATAGAGCGCACCGCCATTGGCCAGGGAGGCCGCCCGGAAATCCACCGTGCCATCTGCACCGATCTTGCCGCTGTTGAGCGCGGCAGCGGCGATGCTCATGAGCAAGCTGCCCTGTGAGAACAGCTTGCCGCTGTTGTCCAGTGCATCGGCATCGACCTGGAGAGTGCTGCCGGCACCGACGTTCTTTTCGTTGATGAATTTGCCGGTCACTTTCAGGGCAAGCGATTGGACTGCACTGAGCGTGCCGCGATTGTTGAGGCTGGCGGCCTTGATGTCGGCGCCGGCCCTGCTGCCCATGATGCCGGTATTGGTGAGGGCGGCACTTGCGCTGGCGTTGAGTGCCGCTTCCCCGATGACGCGCCCCTGGTTTTCAATCGCTACCGCGTTGGCATCGAGGGCCAGTTTCGCTTCGATGCTGCCGCTGTTGAAGAGCCGTCCTGCTACCTGCAACTGCACAGATTCCTGTGCGGAATAAATATCTCCCCGATTGGTCAGCGTCGCGGCGCGTAGCTCAAGCCGGGCGTTGCTGCCGATCTTGCCGCTGTTGTCGAGCATGTTGCGGATACGCAGTGCGAGCGCGTCCGGTGTCACTACACTGCCAGCATTCTCCATCGCTGCCGCAGCCAGCGTGATGCCTGCATCACCAACCATGCTTCCTGCATTGCGCAGCGTGCCGCCAATTTGTACGCTGGCACCGCTGACACTGCCGATGCGACCGCTGGCGGTGTTCTCCAGCGCGTCGGCGTTGATCTGCAACGTGCTACCCGATCCGATCACGCCGCTATTGGTCACCGCGCCTGCGGCGGCAATGCGCGTATCGCCATGCGCAGCAAGGGTGCCGGTATTTTCCAGACGGCCAGCTGCCGTCACGACCAGCTGTCCTTCGGTCGCCGTGAGCGTGCCACCGTTGTGCACGCCCACGCCGTGTTCGGTAGCGCTCAGGTAGATGTGGCCGGCATACATGCCGCCGAGCGCTGCCACATCGATGGCGCGCACCGGCGCACCATCGGTGGCGCTCTGGCCCGGCGTGACCTGCGCGTGATCGGCACTGACCGTATTGAGCCCGGTGGTGAGCCGGATCTGTCTGGCGCGCAGCGCCGCATGCACGCGCACCGCACGGGCGATGACGTCGGCATACGCGGTGTCATTGGCTTGCAGGCCAAGTCCTTCGAAGCTGATCACGCCGCTGTTGACGCGATAGCTTTCCAGGTTGCCCTGGCGGATCACGGGCGTGCCGGTGGTCATGGTGGCGCGCTGGGCGTTGATGAAACCGCAGCCCGCGCAGGTGATGCCGGCCGGGTTGGCGATGATCACCTGCGCCGGGTTGCCTGCCACATCGATGAAGCCACGCAGGTAGCTGGGGTCCGTTGCGTTGACCTGGTTGACGATGACCTGCGCGCCACCGCCGGGCATCCACGGATTGCCGGCGATGTAGCCGCCCAGTTCGGACTTGCTGGCGCCACCCGCGTTGTTGAGGATGACTCCCTGCCCATCCACATCAAAACGCCGGTAGCTGTTGACCGACAGGCCCTTGGCGTTGGGCTGCCGGATGTTCACTACCGGTACGCCATTGGCGGCCTTGAGCACCATCGGCTGCTCTTCGCGGGGTGCGTTGCGGTCGACCAGGATCTGCGCATGTGCCAGGCTTTGCCACGTCAGTGCCAGGGCCGAGACCAGCGTGCAGAACTTCCACGATGCCGGTGCCACCACACTGGCTCCCCCACGTGCCATCGGCAACTTCTGGCCACTGATGGTCGAGGCGGTTTCTGCGACCGCCATCAGCATGCCGCGATGACGGTTGAAGACCAACTGATAGCGCTGACGGTTCATGGATCGCCCCTTTTTGCGAGATCGACCCGGGCCGGATGCCTTATCGATTCGAGGCGCAGTCTATTTTCTTGTCTCTTTCTGAAATATCAGAAATGTCTCATTTCCAAAAAACTTAATGGCAGGGGTTCTGGCAGATTTGAGTACTTTCGAAGATCAGTTTTTTGATCTGATGAGAAATACCTTTGATAGGTTTCATGTCTATTTCATTATCCAAACGGCACTGACCGGTATGACATGACGAACCGGCGCCGCAAGCACTCCGTTGTCAACGCCGTCAATGCCAGTTCCTGCTGTCCGCACGGAGATGGAAGTCCCGCCACCAGCGCTCGAAGCCATTGGTAAAATTCACTCCAATAACCGCCACTATCAGGAACCCTGATGAGAGAACTCAGCCTCGACCAGTTGCGCACCCTGGTCACCATCGTCGACCTCGGCACCTTCTCCGCTGCCGCCAATGCGCTGCACCTGGCGCAGCCCACGATCAGCCTGCATGTCAGCGACCTCGAAGAGCGCCTGGGCAGCGCCCTGCTCATGCGCGGCAGCCGTCGCGTACAGGCCACGGCGCTGGGCGCGCTGGTGATCGACCGGGCGCGGCGCCTGTTGCGCGATGCCGACGACCTGCTCGATGTGGCCAGGAAACACGTGGAAGGCAAGGTCGGCCGGGTGCGCCTCGGGACGTCGACGGGCGTGGTGGTGAACCTGCTGCCCCGCGTACTGCGCCAGCTGGAAAACAGCTTCCCGGGCATCGACGTGGAGGTCAACATCATGGGCTCCAACGAGACCATGGCGCGCCTGCAGGAAGGCACGCTCGACATCGGCCTGGTCGCCATCCCCATCACGGCCTCCAAGGAGATACAGATCACGCACTGGCGCAGCGACCGCATGATGGCCTTCCTGCCGGCCACCTGGAAATCGCCCGCCGCCATCAAGCCGGGCTGGCTGATGGACAAGCCCATGATCTTCAACGACGCCACCACGCAGATGTACCGGCTCACCATGGCCTGGTTTGCCGAGGCCGGTGAAAACCCGCGCGCACGCATCGAACTGAACTACAACGAAGCCATGAAGAGCCTGGTCTCCGCCGGTTACGGCGCGGCCATCCTGCCGCTGGAACAGCCCCTGGCCGCCGAGCTGGACCGCCACAAGGACGTGCGCATCGTGCCGCTGTCGCCGGTGCTCAAGCGCCACATCGGCGTGGCCCATCGCGCCCTCCCCAACCTGGACAAGGCCACCGTGAACGTGCTGGAGACGATACGGCAGTTCCAGCAAGCCTGACGCGGCGCGTAGACCGCAGGACGGCGCATTAAACACAGCTTAATGCTCGATTCACCGAGCATTAAGCACAGCGCAATCCCGATCTCCTATAGTCGATGCTCATCGACCTACCCTCTTCAGGAGTTCCCCATGAGCCTGGCTACCCTGCCCACGCCCGCCGCCTTGATCGACATCTCCCGCATGGAGCACAACATCGCCCGCATGCAGCAGCGCATGGATGCGCTGGGCGTGCGCTTCCGTCCACACGTCAAGACCACCAAGTGCCAGCAGGTGGTGCAGGCGCAACTCCAGGCCGGTGCGCGCGGCATCACCGTTTCCACCCTCAAGGAAGCCGAACAGTTCTTTGCCGCCGGCATCACCGACATCGTCTACGCCGTCGGCATGGCCCCCACCAAGCTGGGCCAGGCGCTGGCGCTGCGCCGCCAGGGCTGCGACCTCAAGATCGTGGCCGACAGCGTGGCCTGCGCCGAAGCCATCGTGGCTTTCGGGCAGGCGCAAGAGGAATGCTTCGAAGTCTGGATTGAAATCGACGTGGATGGCCATCGCTCCGGCATCGCCCCGGAAGACGCCACCCTGCTGGCCGTGGGCAAGGTGCTCCACGCCGGCGGGATGCGTATCGGCGGCGTGATCGCCCATGCCGGCTCCAGCTATGACTACGACAACGACGCCGCCCTCATCGCCGTGGCCGAACAGGAACGCGCCGGATCCGTACGTGCCGCCGAACGCCTGCGCGAAGCCGGCCTGCCCTGCGAGGTGGTCAGCATCGGCTCGACCCCGACCGCGCTGCGCGCCGAACACCTGCAGGGCGTGACCGAAGTGCGTGCCGGTGTCTATGCCATGTTCGACCTGGTGATGCACAACGTGGGCGTCAATACCATGGACGAGATCGCCCTGAGCGTGCTGACCACCGTGATCGGCCACCAGCCCGAGAAAGGCTGGGCCATCGTCGATGCAGGATGGATGGCCATGAGCCGCGACCGCGGCACGCAAGGACGCAAGCACGACTTCGGCTATGGCCAGGTCTGTACGGAAGACGGCAAGGTGCTGGAGGGCTACCTCATGAGCGGGGCCAACCAGGAACACGGCATCCTGTCGCGCCAGGGCAGTCCGGATGCGCAGATCGCCGAGCACTTCCCCATCGGCACGCGCCTGCGCATCCTGCCCAACCACGCTTGTGCCACCGGGGCGCAGTACCAGGAGTATCAGGCCATCGCCGCCGATGGCAGCGTGGCAATCTGGCCGCGTTTCAACGGCTGGTAAGCGCCCCGCCCTTCAGGCCGCTGCCAAACCAGGACTGCGCCAGCGCCACCCAGTAGCGCACGCCTTCTTCGATGATGTCGTCGTTGAAGTCGTAGTGCGGGTGGTGCAGCGAGTGCGAGGCGCGGTCCTGCGGCGCATTGCCGATCAGGACGTAGGTGCCGGGCCGCTCCTCCAGCATGAAACCGAAATCCTCGGAGGTCATGTTGGCCGGGATGCCGGTGCGGATGCGTTCATCACCGAAGGTCTGGCGGATCACGCGTTCACAGAAGTCGGTCTCGGCCGGGGTGTTGATGGTGGCCGGATAGTACTGGAAGAATTCCACCTCGACCTTGGCCCCATAGGCATCGGCCAGCGCATGGCACATGCGGCGGATGTCTTCCTGCAGCTTCTGCTGCAAGGTGGACGACAGCGTGCGGATGGTGCCGCGCAATTCGGCGCGGTCCGGGATGACGTTGTCGGTATCGCCCGCATGGAACATGCAGACCGAAATGACGGCAGGGTCGACCGGATCCTTGTGGCGTGCCGCGATGGTCTGGCACTGCAGGACCATGGAGCAGGCCAGCGGGATCGGGTCCAGCCCCAGGTGCGGCTGGGCCGCATGGGCGCCCTTGCCGGTGATGGTGATCTTCAGGCGCGAACCGGCGGCCATGATGGGACCGGTGCGCAAGCCGAACTGCCCGGCCGGCAAGCCTGGCCAGTTATGCATGCCGAACACGGCTTCGGTCGGGAACTGCTCGAACAGGCCGTCATCGATCATCTTGCGCGCCCCCGCCCCACCCTCTTCTCCCGGCTGAAAGACGAAGTGCACGCTGCCCGGCAACGTCGGCAGCTGCTTGAGCACGCGCGCCGCCCCCAGCAGCATGACGGTGTGGCCGTCATGGCCGCAGGCATGCATGATGCCGTGGCTGCAGGAGGCGTGCGCAAAGTCATTGGCCTCGACGATGGGCAAGGCATCGAGGTCAGCGCGCAGCACGATGCCGCGCTGCGGATCGCTGCCCGGCAGGCTGGCCACCACGCCGGTGCCGCCCAGGCCGCGCGTGACCTCATAGCCCAGCGCCTGCAGCTCCTGCACCACCACGTCGGCGGTGCGATGTTCCTCGAAACGCAGCTCGGGATGCGCGTGCAGGTCGCGGCGCAGGCCGGCCCAGTGGGCGCGGTGCTGGTGCAGGGTGTCTTGCGGATGTTCGGTGTGTTCCATGATGCTCATGTGTTCATGCCGTCGTGACGGCGGTGATGAAGGCGATCAGGCGTAGTAGCCCAGGATCGATTTCACTTCCATGTATTCCTCCATGCCCTCCACCCCATACTCGCGCCCGTTGCCGGACTGCTTGTAGCCGCCGAAGGGGGCCTGCGGGTCCCATGCCGGATAGTTCAGGTGCACCTGGCCGGACTGTATGCGGGCGGCCACGGCGCGCACCTGGTCCTTGTCGGTGCCCTGCACGTGCGCGCCCAGGCCATAGACGGTGTCGTTGGCGATGGCGATGGCTTCTTCCACGGTGTCGTAGGGCAGGATGGCCAGCACGGGTCCGAAGATTTCTTCCTGGGCGATCACCATGTCGGTATGCACGTCGGAGAAAATCGTGGGCCGGGCATAGTAGCCCTGCTCCAGACCGTCAGGACGTCCGGCACCACCGGCCAGCAGGCGCGCGCCATCCTGCATGCCGGCCTCGATCATCTGCTGCACCCGCAGGAACTGCGCGCGGTTGGCCAGCGGACCGTGGGTCGTCGCGGCATCGGTGGGGTCGCCCACCTTCATCTGGGCCAGCGTTGCCAGCGCCAGTTCATGCACGCGATCCAGGGCCGCACGCGGCACGATCAGGCGCGTGGGCGCGCTGCAGGACTGGCCCATGTTGCGGAAAGCGGCCGCCACACCCGGCGGGATGGCACGGTCCAGGTCCGCATCCGGCAACACCACATTGGGCGACTTGCCGCCCAGTTCCTGGGCCACGCGCTTGACGGTGACAGCGGCCGCTTGCGCCACCAGCACGCCGGCGCGGGTGGAACCGGTGATCGAGATCATGTCCACCTGCGGATGCGAGGACATGGCCGCACCGACCTCGGGACCGCTGCCGTTGACCAGGTTGAAGACGCCAGCCGGAATGCCGGCCTCATGCACGATCTCGGCAAACAGCAGCGCCGACAGCGGGGAGAGTTCGCTGGGCTTCAACACCACCGTGCAACCGGCGGCCAGTGCCGGGCCAACCTTGGCGGTGATCTGGTAGATCGGCCAGTTCCAGGGCGTGATGAGGGCACAGACACCAATCGGCTCGCGCACGATGGCCGTGGTGCCGCGCGGACGAATGAAGGGATAGTCCGCCAGGTTGTCGCGCGCCACGCGCAGGTGTTCGGCGGCCAGCGGCACGTGGGCGGTGCGGGCATAGGCGATGGGGGCGCCCATCTCCAGCGTCAGTGCCTGCGCGAACAGCTCGGTACGCTCCACCAGCAGCGCATGCACCCGGCCCAGCAGCGCGGCGCGCTCCAGCGGCGAGGTCGCCGCCCACGCGGCAAACGCCCGGCGCGCGGCCTGCACCGCCTGGTCCACATCGGCGGCGCTGCCCAGTGCGATCTCGCAGACGCGTTCCTCCGTAGCCGGCGAGACCACGGCAGCCACTCCCTCGCCTTGCGGGCGCTGCCATTGGCCATCGATGTAGAAGTGATCCAGGCGGCCGTTGCGCTTGAGGTGCGCCAGCGGGGAAACGGTGTCGGTGGAAGCGGTGCGGGTCATGTCGGGTTGTCCTTGTTTCGGGTTGGTTGCGCGTGCGGCGCAGTGTCACAGCAGTGCCGTGGCCTCCACTTCGACCTGCAGGCCGAAGTGCAGCGCCGGGACCGGCACCACGGCGCGCGCCGGGCGGGCGCTGCCGGCCCAGCGTGCGTAGATTTCGTTGAAGGCAGGCCAGTGCGCCACATCGGTGAGATAGATGCGGACCTGCAGCAGCTTGCCGATGTCGCTGCCGGCCCCGGCTAGTGCGGCTTCCACATTGGCCAGCACCTGCAGGGCCTGCATCTCGAAGCTGGCCTCGGTGAGCTTGTGCCCGCTCGCATCGATGGGCAACTGGCCCGAGATGAAGACCATGCCATTGCCGATGGCGACGTGGCTGTAGTGGCCACCCGGTGTGGCCAGGCCGGTCGGGTTGAGGGTGACGGGGGTAGTGTGTGCTGTGTTGTTCATGATGGGCCAGGCTGAAGTGGAAGGAAGGCCGGTCAGGATAACCGACGCATTTCCTGTGATGGACTGTAGCCAAAAGACCTTCAGCGATGTTTAATGTTCGTTCAATTCACCATTAAGAGGTTTTTAATGCTGCAACTCGATGACATGCAACTGCTGCGTGCCCTGGGCTCGGCCAGCTCGCTGGCCGGTGCTGCCCGCCTGCTCGACCTGACGCCACCGGCAGTGACGGTGCGCCTGCAGCGCATCGAGGACCGCGTCGGTGTGCGCCTGGCCAATCGCGCCGCGCGCGGCTTCGCGCTCACCGACGAAGGCCAGCGCCTGGTGCAGGAAGCCATGGACATCCTGGAGCGCATCGAATCCATCACCGCCAGCGTCTCGCGCGAATCGGACCGCGGGGCCGGCGGCAACCTGGCCAACGTCAGCGGTTCGCTGCGCGTGGTCGCGCCCTTCGGCTTCGGGCGTCGCTACGTGGCGCCGCTGATCCGCGACCTGCACCGCAGCCATCCCAATCTGAACATCTCGCTGCTGCTGGCCGAAAGTCCGCTGGCGGCCTCCACCGGCGCTGATGCGATCATTTCCATCGGACGCGTCAAGGGCTCTTCCTGGGTCGGGCACTTCCTCGCGCCCAATGCGCGCTTCCTGTGTGCCGCGCCGGTGCTGGCCAAACGCATGCAGCGCATCAAGCATCCTTCGGACCTGGCCGAGTATCCCTACCTCAGCCTGCGCGAGAACGACGACGACCTCAGCCGCCTGCGCTTTACGCCCGTCGACAGTGCTGGCCGCCGCACCGGCAAGGCGCTCACGGTCAAGCTCAATGGTGCGCTCTCGTCCAATGACGGCACCATCACGCGCGACTGGGCGCTCGATGGCGACGGCTTCGTCGCGCGTTCCGAATGGGACTGCGCGCATCTGGTGGCCGATGGCAGCCTCAAGCGCGTGCTGCCCGGCTGGCAGCTCGATCCCGCACCCATCATGGCGCTGCTGCCGGGCCGCCAGGGCCTTACGCTGCGCCAGCGCGTCTTCCTCGACGCCGCCAAGCGGGCCTTCCAGCCCGTGCCCTGGCGGCGCTGAGCCGCTTCAGAAATCCGCCACCTTGCCCCAGGACGAATCCGAAAAACGATTGGGGTGATAGGGACGCGGATCGACGATGGGCTCCACACCGCTGGCCAGGTCCGCGATCAGGTGGCCCGCCCCCGGCCCGATGCCGAAACCGTGGCCGGAGAAACCGGCCGCCAGGATCAGGCCCGGTGTCTGCGGCAGCTCGCCGATGCCCGGCACGCCATCGGGCGTGCTGTCCACATAACCGGCCCAGGTATGCGTGACCTTGGCCTGCGCCAGCTGCGGGAGCAATTCGACCGCGCGGCGATGGGTGGCGCGGATCGAGACCGGATCGGCCGACGCATCCAGGATGCGCATGCGTTCCATGGGCGTAGGCGCATCCATGCGCCAGCGCGTCAGGGTCTCGTGGCCGCTGCGCCAGGCTTCCAGCCCGCCCGGCGACAGGCTGCGCCAGCGCTTGGCGAACATCGGAAGGAACTGCGGCGAGAAGCGCAGGAATTGCATGGTCGGATCGACCCGCGCCCGGCCGCTGATGGCCAGCGCATACGAGCCATTGCTGCGGCGGGTGACAGCGACGCCCGAGGTGTAGAGCGCGCCCGGCAAAGGCTGCTCCATGGGCGCCACGCTCATGATGGATTGCCGCACCGATGCCTGCGGGAAGCGGATGCCCAGCTGATGGCAGAACGACGAAGCCCATGCGCCACCGGCCATGACGGCTACCTTGGTCTTGATGACACCAGCTTCGGTGATCACGCCCGAGACGCGGCCGCCTTCGGTTTCGATACCGCGTGCGGCGCATTGCTGGATCACGTGGCCGCCCAGCTTCATGATGGCGCGCGCCACGGCCGGTGCTGCCTTGCCCGGGTCGGCGGTGCCGTCGGTGGGCGAGAAGACGCCGCCTTTCCAGGCGCGTGCGGTGGCATGGCCGCGTTCAGCAGCCTGCTTGGCATCGAGCATGTAGGTGGTCACGCCGGCCGTCTTGGCGAAGTCGCCCCAGGCTGCCCAGCGGGCGATTTCTTCATCATCGTTGGAAAGATAGAGCAGGCCGCAGCGCGTGAAACCGGTGTCCTCACCGGTCTCGGCGGAGAACTGTTCCCACAGGTCGATGCTCTTGGTCGCCATCGGCAGTTCGCGCGCGTCGCGGTTCTGCTGGCGGCACCAGCCCCAGTTGCGGCTGGACTGTTCGGCACCGATGCGGCCCTTCTCGACCACCGCCACCGAGATGCCACGCTTGGCCAGATAGTAGGCGGTGAAGATGCCGACGATGCCGCCACCGATGACGACCACATCGGCGGAGGCCGGGGGAATGGTAGGGCTCTGGACCTGCACGAGTGGGGGCGACATCTTACTTTCCTCCCTCGGCGGCGACGGTCTGCACGACGTAGTACTTCGCCACGCGTGCGCTGCTCTCCCAGCCGATGGCCGCACCCAGCGGCACGAAGACGGCGTCGCCCCGCTCCACCGAAACCACGCTGCCATCGGGTTCGGCAAAGCGCACGCCGCCATCGAGGATGTGCATGAATTCATTGACCGGATGGGCGCGCACGATGCGGTGGTAAGGGGTGGAATCCCAGGTGCCGATCTTGCAGCCGATGGAGCTTTCATCGATCACGTTGTCGCTGCGGCAGGTGGGCACCTCGCCCAGCAGGATTTCCTTGGGCAGCGAATTGGCCGAGGGCTTGAAGTTGGCCTCGGCCACCAGCGGGAACACGCCCGGCTGCACCGGGTGCGGGCAGTCGGCCGCGCAGAACATGGCCAGGGTCGGCTGCGTGGCCGTGATGCGCAGGGCGGCACCGGTGGCGATGACCACGCCGTTGTCGGGCTTGATCACCAGCGGCGCGGCACCTTCGGCTTCGATGCGCAGTTCGCCTTGCACCACCACCAGGGTTTCCTGGTGCGGGAAGCGGGCGATATCGAGGCTGCCTTCAAAACGCAGGCGGCCTGCGCTCATGCCGCCGACGCCTTGCCAGGCAATTTCGCGCACGGCGGCGAAGGGGTCGGAGGCGCCCAGCGCGCCCGGATGGAATGGGGTGGATACGGGGGTGCCGGAGGCACGGTACAACACCAACGCTGCAGTCATTTCTTCTCCTGTTTCCTTGGGGATGGGCAGGATTGCGAGACCGACTCCACGGTGCTCTTGCGGTCCTGCCCGAATCTTTGCTTCATGGCCGGCGCCGGGGCCGACAGCATGCTATCCATGACGATGCTACGAGCCGCGCCTGATCCTGTGATTAATGCTCAACGAATCCAGCATTAAATGCGGCTTAATGCTCGTGGCCTGCCTTGCCTGCCCGCCATGGCACATGGCCACGTGGGCGGCTGGGTGGGTAACCGGGTCAGACGGTGATGCCCTCCACCGGCACCAGCGGCAGCTGCGACTGCTGCAGATCCGAATCCGAACGGTGGCAGAGGATTTCGCCACCATGCTCCATGTTGCGGCGACGCGGCGGCACCACGTTGCAGACGCCATCGATGCGCTGCGCACAGCGCGGCAGGAAGGCGCAGATCTCCGGCGACGGATCGACCGCGCCAATCGGCGGCAGCTTGTGCTGGCCGGCGCCGGCCACCTGTTCCAGCCAGCCTTGCTGCATGGCCGGCACCGACGACAGCAGCAGGTGCGAATACGGGTGATAGGGCGGCGCCATCATGGCTTCGCGCGGACGGTTGGCCACCATGCGGCCGGCATAGAGGACCACGATGTCGTCGCAGATGGCGCGCACGGTGCTGATGTCGTGGCTGATGAACATGTAGGACACCTGCAGCTCGCGCCGCAGCTCGGCCAGCAGTTCCAGGATGGCGGCGGCGACCACGGTGTCCAGCGCCGAGGTCACTTCGTCGCACAGGATCAGGTCGGGCTTGGCGGCCAATGCCCGGGCCAGGTTCACGCGCTGCTTCTGGCCGCCGGAGAGTTCGGCGGGCAGGCGGTCGATGACGCTGGAAGGCAGCTTGACCAGGTCCAGCAGTTCGGCCGTGCGGCGGCGCATGGCATCGCCCTTCAAGCCATGGTAGAAGGACAGCGGACGATTCAGGATGCGGCCGATGGAGTGCGCCGGATTGAGGGCGGTATCGGCGTTCTGGAACACGATCTGCACGCGGCGGAACTGTTCGCGGGTGCGGCCTTCGAGCGTGGGTGACAGGTTCTGTCCATCGAGCTGGATGCTGCCGCGCGCCGGTGCGATCATGCCGGCCACGGCACGCGCCAGGGTGGTCTTGCCGGAACCGGATTCGCCGATGATGCCCACGGTGCTGCCGCGCTGGATGGTGAGGTTGATGTCATCCAGGATGCGCACGCCCGGCAGGCCCAGCCGGTCCGGTGCGCCGTAACCGGCCACCAGGCCGCTGATGCGCAGCAGAGGGGCACGGGCTTCGGCCGGCACGGTCTCGGGCAGGATCTCGCGCAGTTGCACCACGCGCGCCGCCGGGCAGGCGGCGGCGATGAGGCTTTGGGTATACGTATCGGCCGGGGCATGCAGCACCTGCTCGGTGCTACCGACTTCGCGCACGGCACCATCGCGCAGCACGATGATGCGGTCGGCCATCTGCGCCACCACGGCCAGGTCGTGCGACACGTAGACGGCGGTGGTGCCGATTTCCTTGACCACTTTCTTGAAGGCGCGCAGCACTTCGATCTGGGTGGTCACGTCCAGCGCGGTGGTGGGTTCGTCCAGGATCACCAGTTCCGGATCGGTGATCAGGGCCATGGCCGCCATCACGCGCTGCAACTGGCCACCGGACACCTGGTGCGGATAACGTTCACCGATCTTGTCGGGGTTCGGCAGGGCCAGCGCACGGAACAGCTCGACCGCCTTGCGCATGGCGGACGCCTTGTCCATCACGCCGTGCTGCAGGGCGCTTTCGATCACCTGGTCCATCAGGGTGCGGGCCGGATTGAAGGCGGCGGCCGCACTCTGGGCGATGTAGGCCACGTGGTGGCCGCGCATGGCCAGCAGTGCCTTCTCATCCATCTGGTCGATCTGGCGCTGGCCGATGCGCACCTGGCCACCAACGATCTGGCAACCGGAACGCGCATAGCCCAGCAGCGAGAGTGCGATGGTGGTCTTGCCGGAACCGGATTCACCGATCAGGGCCAGCACTTCGCCGGGGGCGACGGTGAAATTGACGTTCTTGACGATCTCGACCTGGCTGCCGTCGTCCTTGCGGGCATTCACGCGCAGGCCCTGCACTTCCACCAGCGGCCGCACTGCCGCCGCGCCCGCCGCAGCGCCAGCACCGGCGCCGCTTTCCTTGCCGAGGAAGATATCGAATTGCTTCACAGGCTTACTCCTTGGCAGCACGCTTGCCGCGCAGGTTATCGATCAACAGGTTCACGCCGATGGTCAGCGAGGCAATCGCCAGGGCCGGCATGATCACCGCCAGGGCCCCTTCGCCCAGGCCGGAAATGTTTTCGCGCACCAGCGAACCCCAGTCCGCATCCGGCGGCTGCACGCCCAGCGAGAGGAAGCTCAGGCCCGACAGCAGCAGCACCACGTAGACGAAGCGCAGGCCGAAATCGGCCAGCACCGGGCGGATCATGTTGGGCAGCATTTCCACGGTCATGATGTACCACACGCCCTCGCCGCGAGCGCGCGCAGCCTGCACGTATTCCATGGCCTGCACGTTGACCGCCAGCGAACGGGCGATGCGGTAGGCACCGGGCATGTAGGTGATGGCAGCGGTAAGCACCAGCAGGAACATGGAAGAACCGAAGGTGGCCACCATCATCAGCGCGAACATCTTGCTGGGAATGGAGATCAGGGCATCGAGCGCACGGCTGATGACGGCATCGCGCCAGCCGCCCGAGAAGGCCGCGAACAAGGCGATGGCGGTACCGGAGAGGCTGGCCACCACGGTCGACAGCAAGGCCAGGCCGATGGTGGCGCGGGTGCCGAAGAGGATGCGGCTCAACATGTCGCGGCCCAGGTAGTCGCTGCCCAGCAGGAACTTGTGGCTCATGCCGGAGAACACGTCGGTATCGACGATGGCAGTGGCGTCGTAGGGCGAGATGCTGGGGCCGAGGATGGCCATCAGGATCCAGAAGCCGACGATCACCATGCCGATCCAGGCCATGTTCGAATGGCGGCGCACGCGCTTGGCCGGTGCGGTGGCTGCGGCAGCCGGTGCGACAGGCGCGCCCGCTTCGGTGCCGGGGGAGTCGTGGAGAGCTTTCATCGGGTCTTCAACCTTGGATTGGAAACAATGGCCAGCACATCGGCGGTCAGCACCAGCAGCAGGTAGCCGGTGCAGAAGATCATGGAACAAGCTTGCACCAGCGGCATGTCGCGGGTGGTCACGGCATCGATCATGAGGGTGGCGATGCCGGGATAATTGAAGATGCTCTCGACGATGAGGACGCCGCCCAGCAGGTAGGACAGGCTCAGCGCCACGGCATTGGCAATCGGGCCGATGGCGTTGGGCAGCGCATGGCGCAGCACGATGCGGGTGCGCTTGACGCCTTTGAGCAGCGCCATTTCGGCATAGGACGAACGCAGCTGGTCGATCACGGCCGCGCGTGTCATGCGCGTCATCTGGGCCACGATCACGCAGCACAGGGTCAGCACCGGCATGGCATAGGCCTTGATGAAAGCACCCAGGGTGGCGGCATCGCTGGCATGCGACAGGGCCGACAACCAGCGCAGCTTGACCGCGAAGATCATCACGGCCACCGTGGCCACCAGGAATTCCGGCACGGACACCATCGATACCGCGCTGACGTTGACGGCGCGATCAAAGAAGGAACCGCGATACATGGCCGAGAAGATGCCCAGGAACAGCGCCAGCGGCACCGACACCAGGGCCGTTACGGCCGCCAGCATCAGCGAGGCCGGCAGACGGCCGCCGATCATCTGCGCCACCGGCACATTGTTGACCAGCGACATGCCGGGGTTGCCCGAGAGCAGGTTGCCCAGCCAGTGCGCGTAGCGCAGCGGGGCCGGCAGGTCCAGGCCGTATTGCAGGCGCAGCGCGGCCACCGTCTCGGGCGTGGCGGCCTGGCCCAGTGCGGTCTGGGCGGCGTCGCCCGGCAACAGGTTGGTGATGAAGAACACGCCGGCCGAGACCAGCAGCAGCGTCAGCGCAGCCTGCAGCAGGCGGCGCACGATCAGACGCAGGATCATTGCATTCATAGCTTTCCTCGGTAACGAGTGGCGGGGCCGGCCATCGAGATGGACCGGTCCCGCGCGACTTCCACTGACAGCGTAGGTCAGGCGTGAGACTTTCCCGGACTCACGCGTCCAGCCAGACGTACTCCGCACAGGTGTAGTTCATGAACGCACCCAGCGGCACCGGATCGATCCCCTTGACCTTGGTGCTCATGCCTTCCAGGTTGATGATGAAGACCGGGATGCCCAGGCCACACTTCTCGTGGATCATGGTCTGCAGGTCGGCATACATCGCCTTGCGCTTGGTGAAGTCGGTCTCGCCGCGCGCGGCCACCACCAGCTGGTCGAACTGCGGATTCTTCCAGCCCGACTCGTTCCACTGTGCATCCGACTTGAAGAACTGGGTCAGCAGGATGTCGGCGCTGGGGCGCGGATTGATGTTGCCGAAGCCGACCGGCACCTTCATCCATTGGTTGGACCAGTAGCCGTCTGCGGGTACGCGCTTCACATCCAGCTTCAGGCCGATCTTGGCGGCGCTCTGCTGCATCAGCACGGCCATGTCGACCGAACCGGTGGCGGCCACCGAGGCCACGATGGGGATGGTGCTGCCCAGCACGCCTGCCTTCTCCAGGTGGAACTTCGCCTTCTCCGGATCGAAGGGACGCTGCGGCAGGCCGGCGAAGTAGAAGCGGTTGGTCGGGTCGATCGGCTGGTCGTTGGCGGTCACGGCATAGCCACGGAAGGCGGCCATCTTGATCTGTTCGCGGTCCAGCAGGTACTTCATGCCCAGCGTGAAGTCCATGCTGTTGCCCGGGGCCTGGTCCTGGCGGATGACCAGGTCGGTGTACTGGCCCGACTTGGTTTCCATGACGGTATAGCCCGGCGTGCCCTTGACGCGGCCGGTGGAACGGGCATTGACGTCATTGATCCAGTGCACGTCGCCGGAGAGCAGCGCATTGACGCGCGCGGCTTCGTCGGGGATGCCGAAGAGTTCGACTTCGTCCAGGTAGGGCAGGCCCGGCTTCCAGTAATTCTCGTTGCGCACGCCGATGGTGCGCACGCCCGGGGTAAATTCCTTGAGCTTGAAGGCACCGGTCCCGTTGGGGGTGCTGAAGTTGGTGGTGCCGTCGCGGATGATGAGGAACTGCGCGGTCGCCAGGATCACCGGCAAGTCTGCGTTGGCGCTGGTGAGCTTGATCTGGACTTCGTTGGGGCCGGTGGCCTTGACCGATTCGAACTGGTCGGCCACGACCTTGACCTTGGAGGCGGTGGCCGGATCCTTGTGGCGCATGATCGAATAGACCACGTCGGCCGGGGTCAGCGGTTTGCCGTCATGGAAGACCACGCCCTTGCGCAGCTTGACGGTCCAGGTGATGGCGTCGGTGGTCAGCATTTCTTCGGCCAGCACCATCTGCGGTGCGAGCTTGCCATCGAGCTTGGTCAGGCCGTTGTAGAACATGTGCACCCGGGTGTAGTCGGTGGAGTGCGCGGTCTTGGCCGGGTCCAGGGTATCGGCCGTGGAGCTGGTCTGGGTGGCGATGCGCATCTTGCCGCCGCGCTTGCCGGTCTGCGCCATGACGCTGCCGCTGGCGGTCAACAGGCCGGTGCCGCCGACCGTCATGAGGCTGCCGGCCAGCAGGGTGCGCATCATGTCGCGGCGGGTGAAACCGCCAGGGGCCTGGTCCAGCGAATCGCCGGTGATGATGGAACCCTCTTTGGGGTGATGTCCGTTTTCCTGCTTGCTCATGAAATGCCTCACGATAAATGTTCAACCACGAAGACCACCGGCCTGCCCTGCCGTCTGCATGTTGCAGATCCCTCGGGAGGGCATGCCGCTTATTGGGTCCGGCAGACTCCTCGCAACATTGATACCAGCTCGGGAGCACACCGGGAATGACGGAAACTGCACGGGAGCCACACGGCTCCCTCACTACTGACAAGCGCCTTACAGACCCAGCACGCCCGGCAGGCCGGAGATGTCCTGGATCTCGGTGTAGCCGTAATACGGGGTCGAGGGTTCATGGCCGCGTGCCACGAAGACCTTGTTCTTGATGCCCATGTCGGAGGCCGGCATGAGGTCGTAACGCAGGCTGGAAGAGACGTGCAGCACGTCTTCCGGATTGCAGTTCAGGTTGTCGAGCATGTATTCGAAGGCGCTCAGGCGCGGCTTGTAGGCTTGCGCCTGCTGGGCGGTGAAGACCTTGTGGAAGGGTGCGCCCAGTTGCTCGACGTTGTGCATGATCTGGCTGTCGTCGGCATTGGAGAAGATCACCAGCGGGAACTCCTTGGCCACCTTGGAGAGGCCGGCCGGCACGTCGGCGTGCGGACCCCAGGTCGGCACGGCCTTGTAGAAGGCACCGGTTTCCTCGTCGGTGGTCTTGATGCCCCAGCGCGCGCAGGTGCGGGTGATGGCGTTCTTGCAGACCTGTTCGTAGGGCTTCCATTGGTCCAGCACTTCATCGAGGCGATAGGCTGCGAACTGGCGCAGGAAGAACGGCATGTCTTCGGCGGAGACGCGATCGGCGTAGATCTTCTGTGCGGTTTCCGACATCTGGAAACGGGTCAGGGTGCCGTAGCAATCGAAGGTAATGAACTTGGGCTTGAAAATGCTCATGGAAAATCGTCCTGTCAAAAAAGGGGGCGCATCACCTGGTAGGCCTGCGCTGGAGGCTGCTTGCTTGCGGGATTACGGTTGACTGCATGAGAAGGATTACAACATAGCGAAACTTGCGATTTATTCCTTTTTGACCGGGCCGCGAAACAGAAATATGTGTTTTCAGCGGTCCAATCAGCATAGCTTGCCGAGCAGTGCAGCAATGCGAGCCGGGTGCGCTGCTTTGGGGCATTTTCACCAAGCTGGTGCGGATTGTGTCCGCAAGCTGGCGCATGTCCGAGGCTGCCGTCGCACAGGCCATTGACCGTCGCATCGGCCTGCACACCTCGCTGCACTGCCTGGGCAGAGCCTGCGGGGCTGCACCATGCTACTGCCGGTGGCGCCCAATTTTGTGCCGAGAAGAGGGGGCAGATCGCCATAAGATTGCGAATTGGCAGGCCCGAAAACTGCCGCACTATGCCGCGCCGGGTGCATCATCGCTGGGGTAGCGTTGCAGGCCCGGCCAACGGGCGGGGCCCGCGGCGCGAGATGACTGAATCAAGCAAACCATTTATATGATTTGGCGGAACAGGGGCGACTCCCGCCCTCGATTGATCCGCACCGCCACCGTATCGACAAGGACACGCTGCATGACTACCCAAAGCACGCTGCCGGCCGGGCAGGCCGTACAGACCACCCTGCGCCCCATGCGCCCCGAGGACCTGGCCAGTTGCCACGCCATGAGCCTGCATCTCTACTGGCCGCACCGGCTGGCCGACTGGCAGTTCCACCATCAGGTCAGCAGCAGCTGGGCGGTGGAACTGGAACAGCCCGATGGCACGCGCAGCGTGGCCGGCAGCGGCATGCTCTGCCCGCTGGGCGAGGACTATGCCTCGCTGGGCCTGGTCATCATCGCCGATGCCCTGCAGGGCCGTGGCCTGGGGCGCGCCATGATGCAGCGCCTGCTGCAGGATGCAGGCACGCGCAACGTCATCCTCAATGCCACCGAGGCCGGACGTCCGCTCTATGAAAAGCTGGGCTTCGTGGTCACCGACACGCTGAGCCAGCACCAGAGCACCACCGCGCATGCCACCCCGGTGCTGGCCGCAGGCGAGCGCATCCGTGCGCTGCACAAGGACGAATTGCCCTTCCTGCTGGCGCTGGACCGCCAGGCCAGCGGCATGGACCGCAGTGCCCTGCTGGTGCCGCTGCTGGACAGCTCCCAAGTGGCCGTGCTGGAACAGGGCGGCCAGGTCAAGGGCGTGGCCTACCTGCGCGAATTCGGGCGCGGACGCGTGATCGGCCCGGTCATCGCCAGCCATGTGGAGGATGCCAAGAAGCTCATCGCTTACTGGATCAACGCCTATCCGGGCGCTTACCTGCGCATCGACGTGCCGGGCCGCACCGGCCTCAAACCCTGGCTGGAGGAGATCGGCCTGACCTGCGTGGACAACGTGGTCAGCATGTGCCGTGGCACCCCGCCCGCACCCGCCACGGCGTGGCGCACCTATTCCATGATCAACCAGGCGCTGGGCTGAACGACCGGCGTAACACCACCATGACTTTTCTCTACAAGGCCGATCCGGTCCGTGGCGCCGAATGGGCGCAACTGTTTGCCGAGAAGGCCCCCGAGCTGCCCTTCCACATCTGGCCGCATGAAGGCGATGGCGCCAGCGTGCGCTACCTGGCCGCCTGGACGCCGCCGGACGATATCGCGCAACGCTTCCCCAACCTGGAAATCCTGTTCTCGGTCGGCGCCGGCATCGACCAGTTCGACATGTCCACCCTGCCCCCGGACCTGCCGGTGGTGCGCATGACCGAGCCCGGCATTGCCGCCGGCATGGTGCAGTACGTGACGCACGCCGTGCTGGGCCTGCATCGCGACAGCCGCATTTACGCGCGCCAGCAGCGTGACCAGGTATGGCGCGCCCATCGCGTGCGCCCGGCCTCGGCCTGCCGCGTAGGCGTGCTGGGCCTGGGCATGCTGGGGCGCGCCGTGCTGCAGCAGTTGCACGGACTGGGTTTCCCCTGCGCCGGATGGAGCCGTTCGGCCCACCAGATGGAAGGTATCGATTGCTACAGCGGCAGCGATGGCCTGCGCGACTTCCTGGCGCGCACCGATGTGCTGGTGTGCCTGGTGCCGCTGACCGACGATACACGCGGCCTGCTCAATGGCGAGCTGTTTGCGCAATTGCCGCGCGGTGCGGCACTGGTCAACGTCGGGCGCGGGGGCCACCTGGTCGAAGACGACCTGCTGGCCGCCTTGAATGACGGCCAGTTGAGCGCCGCCGTACTGGACGTGTGCGAGACCGAACCCTTGCCGCAGGGCCATCCCTTCTGGACCCATCCCGACATCGTGCTCACGCCCCATATCGCCAGCATGACCCAGCCCGATGGCGCGGTCGAGGCGGTGCTGGAGAACCTGCGCCGCCATCGCGAGGGGCTGCCGCTGCTGGGCCTGATCGATCGCCAGCGCGGTTATTGATGCCGCCCCGCCACTTCATCCGGAGATGCCGCATGGCAAACAAAATGCCGAACACCGACGCCACAACGGCATGCCATGCCGCTGGCGCAGGGCAGTTCGCGTCACGGCGCTGGCCTGTGCGTTCTATCCTTGATGACATGGCGCAGTGCGTCTGCAAGCCCACCTTTCCCCATTCACCTGCCTGAAGCCCCGACCATGAAGCTGGAATCCTACTGGACCGATTCTGCCCCGCTGTTCATCTCCCCCACGCGCGAGCTGCCCACGCAGGTCGACGTGGCCATCGTCGGCGGCGGCTTTACCGGCTTGTCGGCGGCACTGGCGTTGGCCAAGCGCGGGGCCTCGGTGGTGGTGCTGGAAGCCGGCCCGCATGTGGCCGCTGAAGCCTCGGGCCGCAATGGCGGCCACGTCAACAACGGCCTGGCCGTGGACTATGCCGAGGTCGCCGCCAAGGTCGGCGTGGAGCGTGCCCGCGCCTGGTATCACGCCTATGACGACGCGGTCGACACGGTGGCGCGACTGGTGGAGCAGGAACAGATCGCCTGCGATTTCCTGCGCCACGGCAAGCTCAAGATGGCTACCAAACCCTATCAGATGGATGCCCTGCAACGCAGCGCCGACCGCCTCATCGCCGATGGCGTGGACAGCGACGTGGAGATCCTGGATGCCGCACGCGTGCGCGCCGAGGTGCAAAGCGAGCGCTTCCACGGCGGCCTGCTCTACAAGCGCAGCGGCCAGATGCACATGGGCCGCTTCGCCTGGGGCCTGGCCACGGCGGCCGAACGCCACGGCGCGGCCATCCATACCGGCACCGAAGTGCGACGCCTGGAACGCATCGGCAACACCCACGCGCATCGCGTCCACACCGCGCGCGGCACCATCACGGCCAAGCAGGTGCTGCTGGCCACCGGCGCCAGCCGCCACGGTGCCTATGGCAGCTTCGGCTGGCTGCGCCGGCGCATCGTGCCCATCGGCAGCTTCATCGTGGTGACCGAACCGCTGGGGGCCGAGCGCGCCGCTACCATGCTGGCCAAGCAGCGCACTTACACGACGGTGGCCAACATCCACCACTATTTCCGCATGACGCCCGATACCCGCCTGGTCTTTGGCGGACGGGCGCGCTTCGCGATTTCCAGCCCGCAGTCCGATGCGGCCAGCGGCGAGATCCTGCGCCAGAGCCTGCACGAGACCTTCCCGCAGCTGGGCCAGGTACGCCTGGATTACTGCTGGGGCGGCCTGGTCGACATGACCCGCGACCGTCTGCCGCAGGCCGGCCAACGCGACGGGCTGTATTACTCCATGGGCTATAGCGGCCACGGCACTCAGATGTCGGTGCACATGGGACAGTGCATGGCACAGGTCATGGCCGGTGACGAGTTGGCCAACCCCTGGCGCGAACGCGAATGGCCGGCCATCCCCGGTCACTTCGGGCCGCCATGGTTCCTGCCGGTGATCGGCCTGTATTACCAGCTCAAGGACAAACTGGCTTGATGGCGTGATGGCGCGCCGCTGGCTGCATTAACTTTTACTGAATGCTCGTTGATAGTTGCATTAACTTTTGCTGAATGCTCACCATGACCTCTCTGACTCTGACTCTGCAACGCCAGGACCTGATGCCCGGCACCCAACTGATCGGCGCCGAGTGGCGCGCTGCGGCCGACGGCCGTGTGCTGGAGGTGACCGACCCGGCCACCGGCCAGGTGTTCGCCACCGTCCCTGACGGCAGTGCTGCCGATGCCCGCGCCGCCGTCGATGCGGCGGTGGCCGCCTTCCCGGCCTGGCGTGCCACGCCGGCCAAGCAGCGCGCCGCCATCATCAAGCGCTGGAACGACCTGCTGCTGGCGCACCAGGAAGACCTGGGCCGCCTGATCTCGCGCGAACAGGGCAAGCCCCTGGCCGAGGCCAAGGGTGAAGTGGCCTATGCCGCCAGCTACGTGGAATGGTTCGGCGAAGAAGCCACGCGCGCCAACGGCGACATCATCCCGGCACCGGTCACCGGCCGCCGCATGATGGCCTTGAAGGAACCGGTGGGGGTAGTGGCGGCCATCACGCCGTGGAATTTCCCGGCCGCGATGATTGCCCGCAAGATCGCGCCGGCCCTGGCCGCCGGCTGCACCGTGGTGTGCAAGCCGGCCGAGGATACGCCGCTGACTTCGCTGGCGCTGATCCGCCTGGCGCTGGAAGCAGGCGTGCCGGCTGGCGTCATCAACATCGTGACCGCCTCGCGCGAACGCACCCCGGAAGTGGTCGACGTGTGGCTGGCCGACGGACGCGTGCGCAAGATCAGCTTCACCGGATCGACCGCCGTGGGCAAGCACCTGGCGCGCCATTCGGCCGATACCTTGAAGAAGCTTTCGCTGGAACTGGGTGGCAATGCGCCCTTCATCGTCTTTGACGATGCCGATGTGGACGCCGCCATCGATGGCGTGATGGCCGCCAAGTTCCGCAATGGCGGCCAGACCTGCGTGAGCCCCAACCGCATCTACGTGCAGGAGAAGGTCTATGAGAACTTCGTGGCCAAGCTCGGTGCGCGCGTGGCGGCACTGAAGGTCGGCCCGGCTACTGATCCGGCTTCGCAGATCGGCCCCATGATCAACGCCCGCGCCATCGCCAAGATCGACCAGCACGTGCGCGATGCCATCGGGCGTGGTGCGCGCGTGATCACCGGCGGCAAGCGCCTGCAGGGTCCGGGCTTCGAGAGCGACAATTACTATGCCCCGACGGTACTGGCCAACGTCACCGGCGAGATGCAGTGCAGCTGCGAAGAGACCTTCGGACCGGTGGCACCCATTACCCGCTTCGCGACGGAAGAGGAAGTGATTGCCGCTGCCAATGCCACGCCCTTTGGCCTGGCTGCGTATTTCTATTCGACCGATGTGCGCCGCATCCATCGCGTCACCGACGCGCTGGAGAGCGGTATCGTGGGCGTCAATGAGGGTGCGCTGGCCGCTGAAGCCGCGCCCTTCGGCGGCGTCAAGGAATCCGGTTATGGCCGCGAAGGCTCGGTGCATGGCCTGGATGACTACCTGCACACCAAATACGTTTGCCAGGGCCAGCTCTGAGCCATCCCCGGCCTTGCTGTCCCTCTCACTGAAACCAACAGGAGCCCCCATGCCCGCGCTGTCCAACCACCAGCCCGAGACCGCCCGCGAGCCCTTGCCCGACTTGCTCTTGCGGCCGATTGCAACGGATGACCTGGGCCACTGCCACCGGCTGTCGCTGCGCTTCAAGTGGCCGCACCGGCTGGAAGACTGGAATTTCCTGCTGCAGATGGGGCAAGGCTACCTGCTGGAAAACACGGCATCGGATGCCCCGCTGCGCACGGTGGGCAGCGTGGTCTGCACCACCTATGGCGAGCACCACGCGGTCATTGGCATGTTGCTGGTGCAAGCCGAATTGCAGCGGCGCGGCCTGGGACGGCGGCTCATGCAGCACGCCGCCAGCCAGGTCAATGGCCGCAGCCTCATCGTCAATGCCACGGCTGCCGGCATGCCGCTCTACAAGCAACTGGGTTTCGTGCAGCAGGATGTGCTGCACCAGTTCCAGGGGTCCTCGGCGCAACCGGTGCTGGTCTCGCTGCCACCGGGCGAGCGCGTGCGGCCGATGGGCAAGAATGACGTGCATCGCCTGCTGGAACTGGATGCCCAAGCCACCGGCATGGATCGCAGCAAGCTGCTGCTGGCATTGCTGGAGATATCCGAAGGCGTGGCACTGGACCGCGATGGCGAGATGCTGGGCTTTGCGCTGGTGCGCCGCTTCGGCCATGGGCGCGTGATCGGGCCGGTGGTGGCGCCGGACGCGGAACGTGCCAAGGGATTGATCGCGCACTGGATCAATACCTATTCGGATTCGTTCATCCGCATCGACGTATTCGAATCGAGCGGCTTGCCGGCCTGGTTCGACAAGCTGGGCCTGACCTGCGTGGACCACGTCACGCGCATGTGCAAGGGTGAAGCACCGGCGCGCGATGCGGGCATGCAGCTGTTCTCCATCGTCAACCAGGCGCTGGGCTGAGGTGCTCGCGCTGCTGCCGCAGAAAATGCCGCAGCAGCGCGCAAAACCCATGAAGATGCTTTTTCAGGCCCGCATCTTGCGCATCGGCTGCGAGGCCAGGGGCATAGGATAGAACACATGCCGGTTGTGCCGTTTGCCTGCACGGCCTTGTTCAACGCATCTTCAGCGAGTCCCTCTCTATGCAAACTTCCGCCCTGGCCGCGCTTGACCGCAGCCACCTGATCCACCCTGTTGCCAGCTTCCGCGAGCATGAAGAGCTGGGCCCCATCATCCTCAAGTCCGGCCAGGGCGCCTACCTGACCGATCACCAGGACAAGCAGTTGCTGGATGCTTTCTCGGGACTGTGGTGCGTCAATACCGGCTATGGCCAGGAGAGCGTGATCCGTGCGGCCACCGAGCAGATGCAGCGCCTGCCGTACGCCACCGGCTATTTCCACTTCGCTTCGGAACCGGCCATCCTGCTGGCCAAGAAGCTGGTGGACATCAGCCCGGCGTCGCTGAAACACGTGTATTTCACGCTGGGCGGCTCCGATGCGGTGGATGCCGCCATTCGCTACATCACGCACTATCACAACTCCATCGGCAAGCCGGCCAAGAAGCATTTCATCTCGCTGCAACGTGGTTATCACGGTTCGTCCTCGGTGGGCGCGGGCCTGACCGCACTGCCCAATTTCCATTACCACTTCAACCTGCCGCTGCCGACCCAGCATTACCTGCCCTCGCCTTATCCCTACCGCAGCGAGCTGCAGGGCGATGAAGCCATCATTGCGGCCTCGGTGCAATCGCTGCGCGACAAGGTCGACGAACTGGGCGCGGACAATGTCGCCGCCTTCTTCTGCGAACCGATCCAGGGTTCCGGGGGCGTGGTGGTGCCGCCCAAGGGCTGGTTGAAAGGCATGCAGCTGGCCTGCAACCAGCTTGACATCCTGTTCGTGGTGGATGAGGTCATCACTGGTTTCGGCCGCACCGGCCCGATGTTCGCCTGCCTGGACGAAGACGTGCAGCCCGACCTGATGACCATGGCCAAGGGCTTGACCGCCGGCTATGCGCCTATGGGCGCGGTGATGATGTCGGACCGCGTCTACAACGGCATTGCCGATGGCGCGCCGATGAGCACCGTGGTCGGCCATGGCCAGACCTACTCGGCCCATCCGGTCAGCGCGGCGGTGGCGCTGGAGGTCCTGCGGCTGTATGAAGAAGGTGGCCTGCTGGAAAACGGCCGGCGCTTGGAACCGGTCTTCGCCGGCGGCCTGCGCGCCCTGCTCGACCATCCGCTGGTGGGCGATGCCCGCAGCCGTGGCCTGCTGGGTGCGCTGGAACTGGTGGCCGACAAGCAGACCAAGGCCCGCTTTGCGCCCGAGCTGAAACTGCATGACCGCATCTTCCAGGTGGCCTATCGCCACGGCCTGGTGTTCCGCGCGTTCGGCGACAACATCCTCGGCTTTGCGCCTGCGCTGTGCTACACGCAAGAGGATTTCGCGCTGATGTTTGCGCGCCTGCGGGCCATCCTGGACGAGGTGCTGGCCCAACCCGAGGTGCGCGCGGCCTTGCGCTGAGCACACCATCGCGAGCAATGCCCCCTGCCCGATGGGGAAATCACGGCAGGAGGGGTTAAAATGCCCTGCTACATCCCGCCGGCTCTCCCTGTGCACGCCATGCCAGGAGCGTCGGCGGGCTGAGTCGAATAACCCGAGGCAACATGATGACTAACGGCGCGTTGAAACTGGACCGGATCGATCTGAGGATTTTGTGTCACCTGCAGCAGAATAGCCGCATTACCAATGTGATCCTGGCCGACGCCGTCGGCCTCTCCCCCAGCCCCTGCCTGATCCGCGTCAAGCGCCTGGAAAAGGCCGGCTACATCAGCGGCTATGGCGCCTATATCCGGCTGGAGAAGCTGGCCGATGTCCAGATCGTGTTTACCGAAGTGACGCTCTCGGACCATCGCCGCGAAGACTTCGCCAAGTTCGAGGCCACCATCCGCAATGTCGATGAGATCATCGAATGCCACCTGGTCAGCGGTGGCTATGACTACCTGCTCAAGTTCATGACCCGCAGCGTGGTGCATTACCAGAGCGTGATCGAGTCGCTGCTGGAACAGAACCTGCGCATCGAGAAGTATTTCAGCTACATCGTCATCAAGTCGCCCTTCATCAAGCATCACTATCCGCTGGAAAAGTTCATCCAGACCTGAGACGGCCCGCGCCCCTGCCCGCCGGGCAGGGCTGCCGTCCTGCTTTCCTGAAATATCCTTCATATCGCCCCGCAGGCAGTGCCAACTGGGCTTTCCGGGCTGCACGGGTCCGGCCGAATCTTTACATTTCAGCATCGTGGCAAGCCCGGATTGCGGCTTCTCCATCGAATCTCCACAAAAATCCCCTGAAAACGCCATTTCTTGTCAGCAAACTGCCCTTTACTTTTGTAAAGACCTGCCGTTAACCTTCACGGGTCACTGACATTGCGTCAGTTTCCCGAAAGATAAGAAAATCATCATCATCCAGGGGTCAAGATGGCAACTTCCACGGGGACGATCTCGACATCGGCCGGTCCGTTAGACGTATCGACGTTGGTCAACCAGCTCATTGCAGTCGAAAGCAAGTCCAAGCTCACACCGCTGAAGACCAAGGAGAGCGGGTTCAATACGCTCATTTCCGCCTATGGTTCGCTGAAAAATGCGCTGTCGAGCTACCAGAGCGCGCTCAAGACCATGACGGCGGCCAGCTTCAGCGCCCAGAAGACCACGGTGGCCAATGCCGGTACCGGCACCAACCTGACCACCGATCCGTTCACGGCCGATGCCAACAGTGACGATTCGACCAAGGTCCTGGCACAGAAGCTCAAATCCGGCGGCTACGCCAGCGGCACCACTTTCAATGCCGGCGACTCGATTGCCATCAAGGTCGGCACCAATCCGCCCACCTTCATCACGCTGCAGGCCAACGCCACCCTGGCTGGCGTGCGCGACGCCATCAATGCTTCCAAGGCGGGCGTGACGGCTTCCATCGTCACCGATGGCAGCGGCGACCACCTGGTGATGGAATCCAATACCGGCGGCACCGCCAACACCATCAAGGTCACGGCCAACAATTCGCTCTCGGGGCTGAGCTATGACCCCACCGTGGCCGGCTCGGTGACCCAGATCCAGGCCCCGCGCGATGCCACCAAGGCGGCGGCCGGCAAGTACAGCATCGGCGTGAGCCAGCTGGCGCAGGCGGTCAAGGTCAGCTCGGCCGGCATCGCACCGGGCACCACGTTCGACAATGGCGTGCTGGCCATCAAGACCGGCAACGGTTCGACCACGCTGATCCAGCCCAAGACCAACACCCTGGCCGGCGTGCGTGACGCCATCAATGCCAGCGACGCGGGCGTCAATGCGGCCATCGTCAGCGACGGCACCAATGACCACCTGGTCCTGACCGCCAAGGACAGCGGTGCGGCCAACAACCTGCGGGTGAGTGGCACGGGCAATTTCTCCGTGTTCAACTTCGACCCCAGCGGCACCGTCACCACCACCGGCGTGGCGACCAACCAGACCTACGCCAGCGGCAGCCTGGCGCTGCAGGTGGGCAACAAGTCCTTCACGATCACCCCGACCGACCTGGACGGCAGTGGCGCCATTGGCTTGAACGACGTGATGAAGGCCATCAACGACGCCAATACGGGCGTGACCGCCAGCATCAGCAATGACGGCAGCAAGGACCACCTGGTGCTCACCCCCACCGGCACGGACGCCATCAAACTGGTCGGCAGCAATGACTATGCGGACCTCTCCGGCAGCAGCATGGGGCAACTGGCCAAGGCACAGGATGCCAAGCTGACCATCGATGGCGTGGCCGTGACCAGCACCAGCAACAAGGTCAGCAACGCGATCTCGGGCGTGACCCTGAACCTGGCCAAGGTCACCACCTCGGCCGACAATTTCACGCTCTCCATTGCCAATGACACCAGCGGGCTCTCGACGGCGGCCAACACGTTCGTCACCGCCTACAACAACCTGGCCAAGGCCATCACCAACCTGACCAAGCAGACCCCGTCCACCACCAAGGGCCAGGCCAGTACCGGCTCCCCGCTGGCCGCCGAGTCCTCGGTGCTGAACATGATGACGCAGATCCGCAGCACCATGCTGGGGGCGCTGGGGGATGATGGCGGCATGAATCTCTCGCAGGTCGGCATTGCCTTCCAGAAGGATGGCACGCTGGCGCTGGACGCCGCCAAGCTGACCACGGCCGGCAACAAGGATTTCGACGCGGTCAGCAAGCTCTTCACCGGTACCTCGGGCGTGGTGCCCAAGCTGCAGAAGGTGCTCGATGGCATCCTCAGTGACAGCGGCACGCTGGCCAGCAAGACCAAGGGCCTGCAGGACAGCCTCAAGATCGTGACCGACCAGCAGACGGCGGCCAATGCTCGGCTGCAAAACCTGAAGGACAACTACACCAACCAGTTCAACCGGCTCAACATCACGCTGGCGACGATGCAGTCGCGGCAGAGCTATCTGACGCAGCAGCTGGCGAAGTTGTCCAAGTCGTCCTGATCACGTTGAGCACAGGTCCGCATGCGCGGACATCCATGCAAAAGGCCGCAGCGATTTCCCGCTGCGGCCTTTTGTTTTACGGACTGTCGTTATACTGTGACCATATCTGGCTTGCCGAAGAGCAGGCCTGAATCCGATAACAATGAACAGGGAGACTCAGTGACCACCCTCAACTACCTCGATGACTTCCAACCCGGCCAGGTATTGCGCTCGCCGGGCACGCTCGCCGTGAGCGCCGAAGAGATCAAGCAGTTCGCCCAACAATACGATCCCCAACCCTTCCATCTCGACGAAGCGGCGGCGCAGCAGACTTTCTTCCGCGGCCTGGCCGCCAGCGGCTGGCATACCGCCGCGCTGACCATGCGCCTGCTGGTCGATACCCTGCACATCCAGGGCGGCATCATCGGTGCCGGCTTTGATGAATTCCGCTGGCCCCGTCCGACTCGCCCGGGCGACGTGCTGCGCCTGGAAGCCGAAGTGCTGGGCATCAAGACCTCGCAATCCAAGCCGCAGCAGGGTTTCCTCAACCACCGCGTGACCACCTACAACCAGCACGACGAAGCCGTGCTCATCATGACCGGCAACCTGCTGGTGCCGCGCCGCAGCCCGGTCTGAACGCTCAGGCGGCGTCAGGCTGCTGCGCCGGATGCGCCTGCTCGAAAGCGGGCAGCGCATTGCAGGCAGCCTCGATGGCACACAGCGTCGGGTACGGTGCCATGTCCACGTCGAAACGGCGCGCGTTGAAGATCTGCGGAATCAGGAAGCAGTCAGCCATGGTCGGGGCGTCGCCCACGCAGAAGTGTCCGCGCGTGGTGTCGGCCGCCAGTTGCTGTTCCAGCGCCGTGAAACCGAGCTTGATCCAGTGCTGGATCCACGCCGTCTTCTGCGCCTCATCCACGGCAAGCGTGTGCTTGAGATAACGCAGCACGCGCAGGTTGTTCAGCGGATGGATTTCACAGGCGATGGCCAGCGACAGTTCGCGGATATGCGCCCGCGCGAATGCATCACCCGGCAGCAGCGATGGCGTCGGATAGCGCTCGTCCAGATACTCCAGCATCGCCATCGATTGCGTGAGCAGCTTGCCCTGGTCGGCCAGCACCGGGACCAGCGCATGCGGATTCAACTGCGTGAAGGCGGGCAGCAATTGCTCGCCGCCCTGGTTCAACAAATGCACGGCCGCCGTTTCATAAGCCACGCCTTTGATGTTCAGGGCGATACGCACGCGATAGGAGGCCGAGCTGCGGAAATAGCTGTAGAGGGTAGTCATGCGCTTGCTTCCTAAAAAAATCAGATCAAGCCAGGCTGCGCGCAGGCAACACGGTGCCGGCCGCTTCACCGAAACCGATATTGGGCAAGCCATCGCGACGAGCCACGGCACGCAGGATGATGGTATCGCCATCTTCCAGGAAGACGCGCTTCTCGCCATTGGCCAGGTTCAGGGGGGCCTTGCCGCCACCGCTCAGTTCCAGCAGTGAACCGGCCTGGTCCGGTGCCGGACCGGACAAGGTCCCCGAACCGAAGAAGTCACCCGGCCGCAGGTTGCAACCATTGACGGTGTGATGCGTGACCAGCTGCGCCACGGTCCAGTAGGCATCCCGGTAGTTGCCCAGCGAGAGGCGCTGCGGCGCGCTGCCCGCTTCACGCATGGCAGCGGTCTGGATCAGCACTTCCAGTTCGATGTCAAAAGCACCGCTCTCGCGCAGGGTCGGTGCATCCAGGTAAGGCAGCGGTTGCGGGTCGTCCGCCGGGCGCGTCCATGCGCAACGGTACGGCGCCAGTGCTTCCAGCGTGACGATCCAGGGCGAGATGGTGGAGGCAAAGCTCTTGGAGAGGAAGGGGCCCAGCGGCTGGTATTCCCAGGCCTGCACATCGCGTGCGGACCAGTCGTTGAGCAGGCAGAGGCCAAACACCTTGTCCTCAGCCTGCGCCATCGGCACCGGCTCGCCCAGGGCATTGCCGCCGCCGATGAAGATGCCCAGCTCCAGTTCGTAATCCAGTCGCTTGCAGGGACCGAAGGTGGGCAAGTCCGCGTCGGGGGCCTTGGTCTGGCCCACCGGACGACGGAACTGCTGGTCCGAGATCGCGATGGAAGACGCACGGCCGTGATAGCCGATCGGCACCCACTTGTAGTTGGGCAGCAGCGGATTGTCCGGACGGAACAGCTTGCCTATCGTGGTGGCGTGGTGGATCGATGTGTAGAAGTCGGTGTAGTCGCCGATCACGGCCGGCACATCGTATTCGGCCTGGGCCTGAGGCACCAGGCAGGCGGCCAGCTCGGTCTGGTGCGCCGAACCGCTGCGCAGCAGGCGCGACAACGCCAGGCGCAGGGCCGACCAGGCGGCCGGCGTGAGTGCCATCAGGGCATTCAAACTGCTGCCGCCGCAGGCTGCATGAGCGGCCGTGCGGGTGGCTTCATCGAAGCCCGAGAAGGCGCCGGCACCCTGGGCGGCCGGCAGGTCCAGGACCTGGTCGCCGATGGCCACGCCCGCACGGAAGGCTTCTTCACTGCCACTGCGGCGAAATACGCCGTAAGGCAGGTTCTGGATCGGGAAACTGCTGCTTTCTGCATTGGCGCTCTCGACCCAGCTACGCAGCGAGGTGTCATGGGTTTCGTTCATTTTCAGGCTAGGCAGGCTCATGCGCGCTCCGGGTTGAAGTTCTTCTGGATGCCCAGCCAGCAGTCCTGGTAATCGCGCTGCAAGGTCGGCGCGGACAGGGCGTGACGGGTCGGGCAAAGGATGTTGCGGGTCTCGAACATGAAGGCCATGGTGTGGTCGACCTTGTTCGGGGTGCTGGTATCGATGCGGCTGGCTTTCTCGAAGGTGGCCGCGTCCGGTCCGTGACCGCTCATGCAATTATGCAGGCTGCCGCCGCCGGGCACAAAGCCGCCGCCTTCCTTGGCGTCATACTGGCCGGTGATGAGGCCCATGTATTCGCTGGCCACGTTGCGGTGGAACCAGGGCGGACGGAAGGTATTTTCAGCAGCCAGCCAGCGCGGCGGGAAGATCACGAAGTCGATCGTATCCACGCCGGGCGTATCGCTCTGCGACTGCAGCACCAGGAAGATCGAGGGATCGGGATGGTCGTAGCTGATCGAACCGATGGTATTGAAGTGGCGCAGGTCGTACTTGTAGGGAACATAGTTGCCATGCCAGGCCACCACATCCAGCGGCGAATGGCCGATCTTCGCCTGCCACAGGTTGCCGCCGAACTTGGCGATGAGCTGGAAGTCGCCCTCCCGGTCTTCGTACCAGGCGTGCGGCGTGGCGAAATCGCGCGGATTGGCCAGGCCGTTGGAACCCAGCGGACCGAGATCAGGCAGGCGCAGCAGCGCGCCGAAATTCTCGCAGATGTAGCCGCGTGCCTCGCCATCCGGCAGGCGCACCTGGAAGCGCATGCCACGCGGAATGACGGCGATCTCCTGCGGCTCGATATCGATCACGCCCAGCTCGGTACGCAATTGCAGGCGCCCCAGCTGCGGCACGATCAGCAGTTCGCCATCGGCCGAATAGAAGAAACGATCGGTCATCGAGCAATTGGCGGCATACAGGTGGATGGCGCAACCGCTCTGGGCTTGCGGCGAGCCGTTGCCGGCCATCGTGACCATCCCTTCGATGAAATCGGTGGGCACGGTCGGCATGGGCAGCGGGTCCCAGCGCAACTGGTTGGGCGGCGGTGCGACGTCGTCGAAGTGGCTCACCAGCAGGCCGCGTTCCATCGGTTCAAACGGGTGATGCACCGCAGCCGGACGGATGCGATAGAGCCACGCGCGGCGGTTGTGACCACGCGGCGCGGTGAAGGCGGTGCCGGAAATCTGCTCGGCATACAGGCCATAGGGCGCACGCTGCGGCGAATTCTGGTGCGCGGGCAAGGCGCCCGGCAGGGCCTCGGTGGCGAACTCGTTGCCGAAGCCGGTCTGGTAGCCGCGCGTGTGCACGTGATGACTGACAGAAGAATCGGTGATGGTATTCATGCGGACACTCCTCGGGAAGTACGATGCAAGCGCGCGATGGTCAGCGCCGAAATCAGCGCCGGCACCGCCGCTGCGATGAACAGCGAACCATTGCTCCACTGCAGCGCGATCAGTTGGCCGCCGATGACCGGCCCGACCACCGAGCCGATGCGGCCGATGCCCAGCGCCCAGCCGATGCCGGTGGAACGCAGCGTGGTCGGATAGAAGGTACCAGCCAGCGCGTTGACCGCTGGTTGCCCGCCGACGATGCAGAACCCTGCCACGATCACCGCCAGGAACAGCAGCACCGGCATGGCCGCCACCTTGCCGATCAACGCAATGGACACGCAAGCCAGCAGGAAACAGGTCCCCAGCACGCGGGTGAACCCGAAGCGGTTGATGAAGCGGCCCAGTGTCAGCGTACCGACCACACCGCCCACTTGCAGCGAGGTCCCGATCAGCACTGCCATGCTGGTGGAATAGCCGGCGTCACGAATCAGCGTGGGCAGCCAGTTGGAGAGGAAGTACAGGTTGATCAGGTTCATGAAGCTGATCAACCACAGCAGCACCGTGACACCGGCGCGGCCATCGCGGAACAGGGCCGCCACCGGCATGCCTTCGGCCTTGCTTTCCTTGACCACGACCTCGGTCTTGTCATCGATGCGGATGGCAGGATCCAGCTTGCGCAGCCAGCGCGCCACCTGGCTGCGCGCACGACGCTGCAGCACCAGGAACTGTATCGATTCCGGCAGCCACACCAGCATCGCCAGGCCCAGTACCAGGGGCACCGCACCGCCGACCCAGAACACCGCATGCCAGCCATGCGCCGGGATCAGCGCTGCGCTCACGAATCCGCCCGCCGCAGCGCCCACGGTAAAGCCGCAGGAAACCAGCATCATGCGGGTCACCCGCGAGGACGAAGGGCTGTATTCGCCGACCAGCGCCATCGCATTGGGCATGATGCTGCCCAGGCCAAAGCCGGTGATGAAGCGCACTACCAGCAACTGATCGATGGTGGTGACCAGCGGCGTCACCAGCATGCAGACCGCAAAGAACAGGGTCGAAGCGATCAGCACCGGACGGCGGCCGTAGCGGTCGCCCACGGGGGTGAGCACCAGCGAGCCCAGCAGCATGCCGAACAGGCCCGCCCCGAACACCGGACCGAGACTGGCCTTGCTCACGCCCCAGTCGGCAATGATGGCCGGGGCGACATAGCCCATGGCCTGCACGTCGAAGCCATCGATGATGAGGCACAGGCCGCACAGCAGCAGCAGGCCGAATTGAAAAGTGCCGAACCGGCCCTGCTCCACCACCTGGTCCACATGGACCGTGGGGAGAGCGCCACCTTGGTGGATGCTCATTGTCTTGCTCCTCGTCTGTCTTTACGTTTTTTTAGTTGTGTTGCCTGCCATCTGCGGGCCGATGAGGCTGAACATGGCAGATGGGCAGATTGCATGGCCGTGTGCGCAGGCGCTGCTGCGCGGCTCTTGATGGTGTTATCGCGACGTCACTGTAGTGCAATCGCCCTTCTTTTACGATATAAATACGAAAATACGATCCATTCATTTCATGAATATTGCAGTGCACGCGTCTTCGCTACTGCCGAGCTGACCATGGCCCTCATCGAACCACGCGACATCGATCTCAACCTGCTGGTGGTGTTCCAGGAGGTCTTCCAGGAACGCCAGATCTCCTCGGTAGCCCGTCGTCTGGGGCTGTCGCAGCCGGCGGTGTCCAATGCACTGGCGCGGCTGCGGCGCAGCTTCGGCGATGAGCTGTTCGTGCGCACGGCGCAAGGCATGCAGCCCACGCCCTTTGCCGAACAGCTGGCCGAGCCGGTGGCTGCGGCACTGCAGCAGGTAGCCCGCGCTCTCAACCTGCAGGAAGGCTTTGCGCCGCAGAGCAGCGAGCGCCGCTTCACGATTGCCATGACCGATGTGGGCGAGGTGTATTTCATGCCGCGCCTGATCGAAGCCTGTGCCGAGGTCGCGCCGGGGGTGAGCCTGTCGACGGTACGTGCCGGGGCCATCGACCTGAAGAGTGAAATGGAGGCCGGCCGGGTGGACCTGGCCATCGGTGCGTTCGACAATCTGTCGGAGGCGCTGTACCAGCGGCGACTGTTCCGCCAGGAATACGTGAGCATGTTCCGCATCGGCCATGCGCTGGACAAGCGCGGCGAGGTCGGCCTCAAGGAATTCCTGGCGGCCGAGCACCTGATGGTGTCTTCGCTGGAGAGTCCTTATGATCGCATCAACCAGAACCTGGAGAAGGCCGGCATCCTGCCCAGCGTACGCTTCCGGGTGCCGCATTTCACGGCGGTCCCTTACATCGTCAGCACCACGTCGCTGGTGGTGACGGTGCCGCGCAAGCTGGCCGAGAGCGCTGCCGCACCCTTTGGCTTACGCTACATCAAACCACCGCTGCGCCTGCCGGCACTGCAGACCAACATGTTCTGGCATCGCCGCTACAATCAGGACGAGGGCAATGTCTGGCTGCGCAACCTGATCTCGGCACACTTCGCCGAATGAGTCCGAACGAGAACGACGACACTGCCCGCGAGGCAAGGGAGGAGAGACATGCACATCTACCGCAGCTATGACCGCGAGGCGCTGGACGAGCAGTACAACGTGCGCCTGCGCATTGCGGATTTCCAGGCGTATTTCGACCGCTTTGCGCGCGAGGGGGAAGCAGCGCGGCAAGCGCATCCGCATCTGGCCGACCTGCCCTATGGCGAGGATGCCCTGCAGACGCTGGATTTCTTTCCGGGGCGCAGCAATGGCCGGCCCCTGCTTGTCTTTATCCACGGTGGCTACTGGCGCTCGCTGGACAAGCATCAGTTCAGCCAGCTGGCCCTGCCCTACCTGGCGCAAAACATCAACGTGGCCCTCATCAATTACCGGCTGGCCCCGCAGGTGCGCATGGGCGACATCGCCGCTGACTGCGGGCGCGCGCTGCGCCTGCTGCATGCCAAGGCCGCGGCGCTGCGCTTCAATCCGGAGGCGATCTGGCTCATGGGTCACTCGGCCGGTGCGCACCTGGCGGCGCTGATCGCTTCGCTGGGGGCGGCGCCGGTGCGCGGGGTGTGCGGCATCAGCGGAATCTATGACCTGGAGCCGGTGCGCCTGTCTTACCTCAACGAAGTGCTGCACCTCTCCGCCTCGGACGCCCAGCAGGCCAGTCCGCAGCTGCTGGCCATGCCCGAGGGCGTGAAGGCGCTGCTGTGCGCAGGAGAAGAGGAGTCCGCCGAATTCCTGCGCCAGCGCGACTTCTACGCCGCCGCCCTGCGCCAGTCGGGACATGCCGTGGAAGTGGTGGCGCTGCCGCAGCAGCATCACCTGAGCGTGGTGGATGTGGCCGCGGATGCCAGGAGCGGCTTGACTCAGTCGATGTTGAGACTGATCCTGGCGTAATTATTTTCTGATTTCAGCAGTCTGTACAGGCGCGGATTTAGCCCTTCGCGCCTCTTTTGAATCAATTCTCTTTTGTATTATTTGCACGCGCAACTGAACAAGACGACGCGCCTCAGGGCTCAGGGCCGCACTTAATTGTTTAAATGATTTAGCCATCACGAGCCTCGGGTCGATTTCGGAAAACGTTGGGGGACGGGAATGTTGTTTCCAACTGCGCAAGGATAACGAATTGAAGTTCCGGGTAATTTCCAAATTGCAACTACCCCTCAAGCATTGAAGAAATTCGCTACAGAATCCCACCCATCGAACGCCAGATATCAATAAGAATCATTTTCATCTGAACTATAATACCGGGCTCACCCCGCCAACCGCCCCCGCTGCGGCACGGCAGGCAAGACCAACAAGGCGCCTCGCGCCCTCGCCGCCCACTGATACATGTTCAAGAAGATCTGGTTCCAGTTGCACTGGTTCATCGGCATCACTGCCGGCACCCTGTTGATGACCATCGGCGTGACCGGCGCCATCCTGGCTTTCCGCGAGGAAATCATGGACGCGCTGAGCCCCGGCGTCATGCACGTCCAGGTGCGCCAGCAAGCCACGCTCACGCCCCAGCAGCTGCTGGACAAACTGCGCGCGGTGGAGCCTGCGCGGCGCGTCACCACCCTCACCCTCACTGCTGAACCCGGCGCCTCCGCCCGCGTGGTCTTCGCGCCGCCGCCCGGGGTGCGGCGCGGCGAGGCGCGCTATGCCGATCCCTATACCGGCGCGCTGCTGCCACCGGTGACGGGCGCGGAATTCTTCGAATTCATCGAACGCTTCCACCGCTGGCTGCTGCTGCCCACCGAGATCGGCAAGATCGTCCTGGGCACGCTGGCGCTGGCGTTGCTGGTGCTGGCACTCTCGGGCCTCTACCTGCGCTGGCCGCGCCGCCCGCTGTCGCTGCGCGCCTGGCTGCGGCTGGACTTCCAGCTGCAGGGGCGCTCCTTCCTGTGGAACCTGCATTCGGTCATCGGCACCTGGTCGCTGGTGATGTACGTGCTCTTCTCCATCACCGGTGCCTACTGGGCACTGGACTGGTTCAAGGACGGCATGAACACGCTGGCCGGCGAGAGCCGCCGCCCCGCCATGCAGCGCGGTGAAGGCAAGAAGAAACCCCCGGCGGAAGACGCCACTGCGCTGGAACTGACCCAGGCCTGGAACAGCTTCCTCGCCAAGGCTCCCGATTACCGGAGCGCCCAGCTGCGCCTGCCGGAACAGGGTTCCCAGCCGGTGCAGATCTTCTTCCTCGATCACGCTGCGCCCCACGAGCGCGCCCGCAGCCGCATGGTGGTCTTGCCACAGAGCGGCGAGATCCGCCAGCTGGAACGCTACGAAGACAAATCCGATGGCGGCAAGCTGATCGCCGCCATCTATCCGCTGCACATGGGCACGTACTTCGGACTGCCAGGGCGCATCATCATGGCCATCGCCAGCCTGATGATGCCGCTCTTCGGCATCACCGGATGGATGCTCTACCTCGACCGCCGCCGCAAGAAAGCCGCGCTGCGCGCCGAACGTGCCAGCCTCGACGGCACGTCACCCGCCCCCGAAGGTGAGCCGGTGCTGGTGGCCTATGCCTCGCAGACCGGGCAGGCCGAGCGCATCGCCCTGCATACCGCCGCCGGCCTGCGCCGCAGCGGCATCGCCGTACAACTGCAATCGCTGGCGCAGAGCACGCCGGAGAGCTTGCGCCATCATCGCCGCATCCTCTTCATCGCCAGTACCTTTGGCGAGGGCGATGCGCCCGACAGCGCGCGCGGCTTCGAAAAGCGCCTGCGCCAGGCTGCAGGCCAGTCGCTGGCCCACGCGCAATACGCCATCCTGGCGCTGGGGGATCGTCACTACGCGCAGTTCTGCGGCTTCGGCCACACCCTCGACCACGGCCTGCGCCAGTGCGGCGCCAAGCCGCTGTTCCCGCTGGTGGAAGTCGATCGCATGGCCGGCGTGGCGCTGCGCAAATGGGAAACCGAACTGGCCGCCCACGGACTGCAGGCCAGCGTGAGCGAACTCCTGCCTACTACCGCACCGGCATGGCAGCAGTGGAAGCTGACACGACGCGTGCTCATGAATCCGGGCAGCCAGGGTGCACCGCTGTATCACGTCGAAATACAGCCACAGGACGGCAGCCTGCCCGACTGGCAAGCCGGTGCACTGGTGGAGATCCTGCCGCGCCACGCGCCGGATCGTGTCGCCCTGCTGCTGCAGCGGCTGCAATTGGATGGCAGCGCCATGGTGAGCCATCAAGGCCGGCAAAAAACACCAGCCGATGCGTTGGCCTGCAGCGTGCTGCCGCCACATCCGGCGCGAGAAGCGCAAGCCCTGGCCGACCAGCTGCAGCCCTTGGCGGCGCGCTCGTATTCGGTGGCTTCGGTGCCACAGGATGGCGCGGTGCACCTGCTGGTGCGCCAGGTCCAGCATGAAGACGGACTGGGACTGGCCTCGGGCTGGCTGACCGAATTTGCACCCATCGATGCCGCCATCGAACTGCGCCTGGTGGAGAACGCCGGTTTCGCCCCGGTCGCGGCCGGCACCCCCGCCATCTTCATCGGCAATGGCTCGGGCCTGGCCGGCTTGCGCGGGCACCTGCGCGCACGCGTGCTGCATGGAGAAACGCAGTCGCGCAACTGGCTGCTCTTCGGAGAACGTAACGAGCGTTACGATTTCCTGTATGCCGATGAATGGCTGGACTGGCTGGAACACGGCCGCCTGGCGCGCCTTGACCTGGCCTTCTCGCGGGACCAGAACGAACGCCTGTACGTGCAGGACCGGCTGCGCGAAGCAGGGCCCGAGCTGCGCCAGTGGCTGGACCAGGGCGCCGTCCTCTACGTCTGCGGCAGCCTGGAAGGCATGGCTGCCGGTGTCGACGCCGTCCTCACCGACCTGCTGGGTGAAGCCGGCCTGCATGCCCTGATCGAGCAGAACCGCTATCGCCGCGACGTCTACTGATCGCGCCGGATGGATCCCCGATCCATCCGCCCCTCCTGCGGGATGCAACAGCGCCCGCGCCTACCTGTAGGCAGCTCCCGCTTTCCTCTGTAGGACAGTTCCGATTCGTGCTTGCGGCCGCGCTACGGCGCTGCGGCCGGGCATATACTCGTCCGCACAGCGTTGCCTGCGGACGCCCCACAGCGTCGCGGTCCATGGCAGCGCCCAACCGGGATCCTTCCATGACCAACAAGAAAATGACATTGAGGAGCTGGTCCGCCGCAGGGCTCCTGTTGCTGCTGAGCTCGGTGATGCTGGCCGCGTGCAGCTCGCTGCCCACCATCGTGCCCGACATGGACACGCAATCGGCCCGCACCATCCAGATGAAGGGCGGACGCGGCGTGCTTTCCGAGGCGCAGGCCAAGGCCGCGCTGGACAAGCTGCGCGCACAGAACGCCGACAACACCCTGCTGGACCGTCACGTGGCCATCGAAGGAGCCATCACCGGCTCGCCCCTGGTGACCGGCAACAAGGTGACGCTGCTCATCGACGGCCCGGCCACCTACGCCTCCATGCAGCAGGCCATCCAGGCCGCGCGCTATCACATCAACATGGAAACCTACATCATGGAAGACGACGAGGTCGGCCGCCAGTTCGCCGACCTGTTGATTGCCATGCAGAAGAAGGGCGTCCAGGTCAACCTGATGTATGACAGCGTAGGCAGCATCAATACCCCGCGCGAATTCTTCCAGCCCCTGATCGATGCGGGCGTCAATGTGCTGGAATTCAATCCCATCAATCCCACCCAGCTGCGCAAGGACTGGGCCGTCAACCAGCGAGACCATCGCAAGCTGCTGGTGGTCGATGGCAAGACCGCCTTCGTGGGCGGCATCAACATCAGCAGCGTCTATTCCAGCGGCTCCTTCAGCACCCGCAAGAAAAAGCCGCAGCTCAACAAGGATGGCGAGCAGATCCCCTGGCGTGATACGCAGGTGCGCATCGATGGCCCGGTCGCGCTGGAATTCCAGAAACTGTTCATCGAGACCTGGGGCAAGCAGCGTGGTCCCGATCTCGGCGAGCATCGCTACTTCCCCCCGGTGGCTCCCGCCGGCAGCGAGATCGTACGGGCCATCGGCAGCTCGCCCGATGATCCCTACAGCATCATCTACGCCACCTTCATCTCGGCCATCCAGCATGCGGAAAGCTCGATCTACCTGACCAACGCCTACTTCGTGCCCGATCCGCAACTGCGCGATTCGCTCAAGGATGCCGCCCGGCGCGCCGTGGACGTGCGCCTGATCCTGCCGTCCCACAGCGACTCCTCGCTGGTGCTGTATGCCTCGCGCTCCTTCTACAGCGAACTGCTGGAGGCGGGCGTGCGCATCTACGAGCGCCAGGACGCGCTGCTGCACTCCAAGACCGCGCTCATCGATGGCGTGTGGTCCACCATCGGTTCGACCAACCTCGACTGGCGCAGCTTCGTCTACAACCAGGAAATCAACGCCGTGATCCTGAGCCCGCAATTCGGAGCCCAGACCAAAGCCATGTTCGACCGGGATCTTGGCGCCTCCAAAGAGATCACAAAGGAACAGTGGGAACAGCGGCCGATGAGCGAGCGCATGAAGGAATTCGGCGCCAGCGTCTGGTCCCGCCTGCTTTGAGCGCGGCGGGAGACGCCGGTGAATGAACCAATGTACTGAAATCGAAAAGGAGTCCGGTTTGCGATCGATGTTGCCCCGTCTGACCTCACGCTTGTTGCTGGCGGCCAGCTGTGCCTTGGCTGTCGGCAGCTCGGCACAGGCCCAAACCCAGACCGGCGCGGCCGCCATGAAGAGCCGTTACGAAGAATTGCAGGGCGAGCTCAGCAACAACAGCTACCACCGCCCGCTCTACCTGAATTCGCGCGAGGAAGGCGGCAACGTCAAGGGCGACATCTACGCCGTGCTGAATTATCCCTTTGCCCAGGTGCGCGAGTCGCTGGACAACCCCGACCACTGGTGTGACATCCTCATCCTGCACCTCAACACCAAGTATTGCC
The DNA here is from genome assembly GCF_009668275.1 of Herbaspirillum sp. CAH-3. Lineage (NCBI taxonomy): Bacteria > Pseudomonadati > Pseudomonadota > Betaproteobacteria > Burkholderiales > Oxalobacteraceae > Herbaspirillum > Herbaspirillum sp. CAH-3. The sequence goes on from NZ_VSWE01000008.1 coordinate 114,282, forward strand.
GGATGATGCGCGAGAACGGACGGACCACCCTGCGCATGCAGGTCGGGAAGAAAACCGAACAGGATCTCAACGATACCTACCGCGTCGACCTGCGCTATCACGGCGGGGCCAGCGCGGCCGATTACTTCTCGTCCTCGATGCTGGCCGACAAGGGACCGCTGGACACTTCCAACTACCGTATCGAGATCGAAGCGACGCCCTTGGATGAGAAGCGCTCCTTCCTGCATTTCAGCTATGCCTATTCCTATGGCATGGCCAGCAAGCTGGCGCTGCGCGCCTACCTGATGACGGCCGGCCGCGACAAGGTCGGCTTCAGCGTGGTCAAGCGCGAGACCAACGGGCAACCGCAGTATGTCTCGGGCAGCCGTGCCACGGTGGAGCGCAATACGATGCGCTATTACCTGGCCATCGATGCCTATCTGTCCGGTCTGGAAGCACCGGCGGGAGAACGGCTGGAGAAGCGGCTCACGGCCTGGTACGGTGCAACCGAACAATATCCGCGCCAGTTGCATGAAGTCAGCCGCGAGGACTATCTATCGATGAAGCGCAAGGAAGTGGCGCGGCAGCAGAAGGCCGCTCAGTAATCCTGCAAGCCGGCCTGCTCACGCAGCCACTCCAGGAACGCGGCCACCGCCGGCCGGCGTGCATGATGCGCCGGATAGACCGCAAAGTGCGCCTTGACCTTGATGGCGCGCTCCAGTCCAAAGACCGGTTTGAGTTTCTTTTCCTCGATGTGCCGCGCGGCCACGGTCGCGCTCTCCAGCGCCACGCCCAAGCCCTGGGTGGCAGCATCCAGTGACATCTGCGCGCGGTCGAAACGCACCGCAAATTGCTCCGGCGGGCGTACGTCCGCAAATTCCCCGAACCAGTCCGCCCACTGCACCACGCTCACGTTGCTGCGAATGAGCTTCACGCCGAGCAGATCGGCAGGTTTTTTGAGCTTGTACTCACGGATGAAAGCCGGGCTGGCCAGCGGCACGATGCGCTCTTCGAAGAGCGGCTCCACCACCAGTCCCGGCCAGTTGGGAATGCCGTAGCGGATGTCGATATCCACCTCGCCCAGTTCGAAATTGCTCTGCGAGTGCGCCGCCGAGAGATTGAAGGTGATCTCCGGATAGGTGCGCGCGAAATCATTGAGCCGCGCCATCAGCCACAGGCTGGCGATGCTGGGCGCGGAATGGATGTAGAGCGTGTTGCTCACACCCTGCCGCACATCCATGGACGCCGCCGTGATGGCGGAGATCGCGCCCTGGATGCGCGCCAGGTAGCCCTCCCCTGCCGTCGTGATGCGCACCCCGTGCGCGCTGCGTTCGAAGAGGCGAATGCCGAGATAGGACTCCAGCCGCGCCACCTGGTGGCTCACTGCCGAGGCGGTCAGGTGCAGTTCGGCCGCCGCCAGCGCAAAACTCTTGCGCCGGGCCACCGCTTCGAAGGCCTGGAGGTTGGGTAAAGGCGGGAGAACGGCCATGGACGGGCTCTCGGGCTAAGATGATGATCCGTCACTTTAACATGACGAGACTTCGCTTGTCGTCAGGCGAGGAAAGTTCGACCATGCGCATCAGAACAAAAACGGAGACATGGTCAAAGCCCTGCACGCTGCATGGCGGCACGCGCAATCGCGCATCCGCGCTGTCTCCGCTGTTGCTCACCTCAACGCAAACATCTGGAGAACACGACATGCTGCTCAAGGACAAGGTTGCCGTCATCACCGGCGGTGCAGGAATCAACGGACTGGGCTACGCCACCGCGCGCCTGATGGCCGGGCAAGGCGCCCGCGTGGTGGTGCTGGACCTGGCGCAAGCCGACCCGGCCGGTGCTGCCGCCCGTATCGGTAGCCAGCACCTGGGCCTGGTGGCCGACGTCACCGACAAGGCTTCCTGCGAAGCTGCCATCGCCGAGGCCGTCAAGCAATTCGGCCGCATCGACATCCTGGTCAACAATGCCGGCATCACCCAACCCGTCAAGACGCTGGAAATCACCGGTACGGATTACGACCGCATCCTCGATGTCAGCCTGCGCGGCACGCTTTACATGTCGCAAGCAGTGCTGCCGACCATGCGCGCGCAGCAGGGCGGTTCCATCATCTGCATCTCGTCGGTGTCGGCCCAGCGCGGTGGCGGCATCCTGGGCGGTCCGCACTATTCGGCGGCCAAGGCGGGCGTCCTGGGCCTGGCACGTGCCATGGCGCGCGAGTTCGGTCCGGAAGGCATCCGCGTCAACTGCATCACCCCCGGCCTGATCGGCACCGACATCATCAAGGGCAAGCTCACCGAAGAAAAGAAGGCCGAGATCGCCGAGACCATTCCGCTGGGGCGCCTGGGCCGTGCCGAGGACATCGGCGGCGCCTGCGTCTTCCTGGGCAGCGACCTCTCTCAGTACTGCACCGGCATCACGCTGGACGTTAATGGTGGAATGCTGATCCATTAAACGCAGCTTAATGCTAGTCCGCGCCGGCCTGGCCGGCATCTTTCCCGATACCAGAACAAACAGGAGACCAGAGATGACCCAAGACAACAGCAAACCCGGCAAGACCACCCTGAGCCGCCGCCAGCTGCTCAAGGCCGGTACGGTGGGTGCGGCACTGCCGCTGTTTTCCATCATGAGCCGTCCGGCCAGTGCGGCCGAGTTCAACTACAAGTTCGCCACCGGCCAGGATCCGTCGCACCCCGTCAACAAGCGTGCGCAGCAGGCCATCGACCGTATCCGTGAAGCCACCGGCGGCCGGCTGGACATCAAGCTGTTCCCGGCCAACCAGCTGGGCTCGGATACCGATTTGATGTCGCAGATCCGCAATGGCGGCGTGGAATTCTTCAACCAGGCCAGCGTGGTGCTGTCGACCCTGGTGCCGGCGGCCGGGATCGTCAACACCGGTTTCGCCTTCCACGACTACAAGGAAGTCTGGCAGGCCATGGATGGCCCGCTGGGCGCCTACGTGCGCGCACAGATCGAGAAGGTGGGCCTGTTGACCATGTCCAAACCCTGGGACAACGGCTTCCGCCAGATCACCACTTCGACCAAGCCGATCAAGACGGCGGGCGACCTCAAGGGCTTGAAGCTGCGCGTGCCGGCCGCACCGATGCTGACCTCGCTCTTCACGGCACTGGGTGCCAGCCCCACGCCGATCAACTTCAACGAAGTCTATTCGTCGCTGCAGACCAAGCTGGTCGAAGGCCAGGAAAATCCGCTGGCCATCATCAGCACTGCGCGCCTGTACGAAGTGCAGAAGTTCTGCACCATCTCCAACCACGTCTGGGATGCCTACTGGATCCTCGGCAACCGCCGCGCCTTCGAGAAGCTGCCCAAGGACATCCAGGAAATCGTTCGTCGTGAACTGGACAAGGCCGCCACGGATGAACGCGCCGATATCGCCTCGCTGGCCGGCTTCGCCCGCAATGACCTGCAGGGCAAGGGCGTACAGATCATCGAGGCCGACAAGGATTCCTTCAAGGCGGCACTGGCCCAGGCCAACTTCTACAAGGACATGCGCGCCAAGTTCGGCGACGAAGCCTGGAAGCTGCTGCAGAACGCCGTCGGGAGCCTGGGATGAGCGCCCTGTCGCTGGAGCAGCCGGTGACGGATGACCGTTCGCTGGCGGCGCGCCTGGAAAATTGGCTGGGCCTGGCCATCGAGATTCCTGCCGCGGCGCTGGTGGTGGGCGAGGTGGTGGTCCTGCTGGCGGGCGTGATCATGCGCTTCATCTTCAACAACCCGATTCCCTGGGCTGATGAACTGGCCTCCATCCTCTTCCTCTGGCTGGCCAACCTGGGCGCGGCCGTGGCCCTGCGGCGCGGCACCCACATGCGCACCACCGTGCTGGTGGGCTTCATGAGCGAACGCGGCAAGGCATGGGCGGAAGCCCTGGCCATCATCGCGCCCTGCGTGATGCTGCTGATCCTGATGCATCCGATGTGGGAATACGCCGAAGACGAAATGTTCGTGCAGACCCCGGCGCTGGGCTGGCCCAACACCGTGCGAGCCGCTGCCGTGGCAGTCGGTGCGGCGCTGATGATCGCGCTGTCGCTGTTGCGCATCTCGCGCCAGAAGCTGGTCGACCTGGCCGGCGTGGTGGCCCTGCTGGCCGTGGTGGCCGGTGCCATGGTCCTGGGCGCAGGCTGGCTGCAGGCCATCGGCAACTGGAACCTGGTGGTGTTCTTCGGCGTGGTGCTGGGGGTGTCGGTGCTGCTGGGCATTCCCATCGCTTTCTGCTTCGGGCTGGCGACGGTGGCCTTCATGCTCACGGTCACCACCAGCCCGCTGGCGGTGGTGGCGGGACGCTTCGATGAAGGCATGTCCTCGCTGATCCTGCTGGCGGTGCCGCTGTTCATCCTGCTGGGCCACCTGGTGGAGATGACTGGCATGGCCAAGGCCATGGTGGATTTCCTGGCGTCGCTACTGGGCCACGTGCGCGGCGGGCTGAACTATGTGCTGCTGGGCGCGATGCTGCTGGTCTCGGGCATCTCCGGCGCCAAGACTGCCGACATGGCGGCGGTGGCTCCGGTGCTGCTGCCGGAGATGAAGCGGCGTGGCAATCACGAGGGAGAACTCATTTCGCTGCTGGCCGCCTCCGGTGCCATGGCCGAGACCATTCCGCCCTCGCTGGTGTTGATCACCATCGGTTCGGTGGCCGGGGTATCGATTGCGGCGCTCTTCACTGGCGGCATCATGCCGGGCATCGTGCTGGCAGTCCTGCTGGCGATCCTCGCGCGCTGGCGCAGTGCCGAGATCATGGAAGGCATCCAGCGCGCGCCCGGTCGCGTGGTACTGCGCACGCTCATCATCGCCCTGCCTGCGCTGCTGCTGCCCATCCTCATCCGTACTGCCGTGGTCGAAGGCGTGGCCACGGCCACCGAAGTCTCCACCATCGGCATCGCCTATTCGGTGGTGGCGGGTCTCTTGGTGTATCGCCAGTTCGACTGGAAGCGGCTCTATCCGATGCTGGTCGACACCGCCGCTTTGTCGGGCGCGATCCTGTTCATCATTGGCACCGCTACCGGCATGTCGTGGGCGCTGACGCAGTCGGGCTTCTCGCATGCGCTGGCCGAGGCCATGACCAGTGTGCCGGGGGGCAAGTATGGCTTCCTGCTGGTGTCGATCGCCGCCTTCATCGTGCTGGGCAGCGTGCTGGAGGGAATCCCGGCGATGGTGCTGTTTGCGCCGCTGCTGTTCCCGGTGGCCAAGGCCATTGGCGTGCATGAGGTGCATTACGCCATGGTCATCATCCTCTCCATGGGCGTGGGCCTGTTTGCGCCGCCCTTCGGCCTGGGTTACTACGCCGCCTGCACCATCGGCCGCGTGCATCCGGACGTGGCCGTCAAGCGCATCTGGCCTTACCTGGGCGCGCTGGTGGTGGGCCTGCTGATCGTCGCCTTCGTGCCATGGTTCTCGATCGGTTTCCTCTGATTTTGACGCTTTCACTCATCTCGCAAGGACTCGCAATGTCTGACAATTTGGCAAACCTGCGCGCAAGCGCATACCGCATCCGCCGCAATGCCGTGCGCATGGGCGAGGTCCAGGGCCAGGGCTACATCGGCCAGGCGCTGGGCTGGGCCGACGTGCTGGCCGTGGCCTACAAGCACGCCATGCAACTGCGCCCGGATGATCCCGAGTGGAGCGGCCGCGACCGCTTCCTGCTCTCGCACGGGCACTACGCCATCGCCCTGTATGCCGCGCTGATCGAGGCCGGCATCGTCCCCGATGAAGAGCTGGAATCCTACGGCAGCGATGACAGCCGCCTGCCCATGTCGGGCATGGCGACCTATACGCCGGGCATGGAAATCTCCGGCGGCTCGCTGGGCCAGGGCCTGGCCATTGGCGTGGGCATGGCGCTGGGCCTGCGCTACAACCGCAATCCGGCCTTCGTCTACAACTCCATGTCCGATGGCGAACTGGATGAAGGCTCGACCTGGGAAGCCGCCATGGGCGCGGCGCACCACCAGCTGGGCAACCTGATCTGCCTGGTCGATATCAACAACCAGCAGGCCGATGGTCCTTCCAGCAAGGTGATGGGTTTTGAGCCGCTGGCCGACAAGTGGGCGTCCTTCGGTTGGTACGTGCAGCGGGTCGACGGCAACGACCTGGCGGCCGTGGTGCAGGCCTTCGACAATGCGCGCAACCTGAGGGACGCCAAGCCGCGCGTGATCCTGTTCGATACCCTGATGGGCAAGGGCGTGCCCTTCCTGGAGCAGCGCGAGAAGAACCACTTCATCCGTGTGGATCCGCCTGAATGGCAGCAGGCGCTGTCCATCCTCGACCAGTCTAATCAACAAGGAAGCCAAGCATGAACACCGTCGCAGACAAGAAACCGCGCCTGACCACGTCGGCCATGATCGCCTCCATCGCTGCTGAAGGGCAGCGCGTGCAGGCGGCCCCGTTCGGCAAGGCCCTGGTGGAATACGCTGCGGACCGCCCCGAGATCGTGGGCCTGACCGCCGACCTGGCCAAGTACACCGACCTGCACCTGTTCCAGAAGGCGTATCCCGAGCGCTTCTTCCAGATGGGCATGGCCGAGCAGTTATTGATGGCCGCCGCTGGCGGCATGGCCAAGGAAGGCCTGGTGCCGTTCGCCACCACCTATGCGGTCTTCGCCACGCGGCGCGCGTATGACTTCATCCACCAGGTGATTGCCGAAGAAAACCTGAACGTGAAGATCTGCTGCGCCCTGCCGGGACTGACCACCGGTTACGGTCCCAGCCACCAGGCCACCGAAGACCTGGCGATGATGCGCGCCATTCCCGGCCTGACCATCGTCGACCCCTGCGATGCACTGGACCTGGAACAGGCCGTGCCGCAGATCGCGGCACACCAGGGCCCGGTCTACATGCGCCTGGCGCGCGGCAATGTGCCACTGGTGCTGGATGAATACGACTACCAGTTCGAGCTGGGCAAAGCCAAGGAAATCCGCGACGGCAACGACGTGCTCATCATCTCCAGCGGCTTCATGACCATGCGCGCGCTGGAAGTGGCCAAGGCGCTGGAGGCCGACAACGTCAGCGTGGGCGTGCTGCACTGCCCGACCATCAAGCCCTTCGACGAAGCCACGGTGGTGGAACAGGTCAGGAAGAAGAACCGCCTGGTGGTGGTAGCCGAGAACCATTCGGTCATCGGCGGCCTGGGCGAGATCGTCGCCACCACGCTGATGCGCCACCGGGTGCAGCCGGCGGGCTTCCAGATGGCCGGCCTGCCCGATGCCTTCCTCGATGCGGGCGCGCTGCCGACCTTGCATGACCGGTATGGGATCAGTTGCGAGGTGTTGAGCCGGCGGATCAGGGAGTGGTTGAAGTAAGCAGACGCGCGAGGTAGTGATGAATCAGTTCGGTCAGTCCAACGGGCGAGCAAACTGGTTCATCAGGCGCGCACGTTCGACGTCTTTGATTGCGCTAGCCAGTAAAACAGCATCGTTGCTGGCACGTATCTCGCGCAGATACACGTCAATGCTGTCTTCATCAACAAGGAACAAGGAACAAGGCTGCATCGAAAGGTGGTAGCGTTGCGAGGGAAATACGCTTGCTCATGCTGATCCTTCCAGGCTGACAGTGATTGGAAAGCGATGATGATTGCATGAAAAAAGGAGACCTCGGTCTCCTTTTTTCATGGCGTATTGCTGGGGCTTACTTCAGACTCAACACCCACTTCACCAGCTCCTTCGCCTCAGCCTCGGTCACCTGGCCCTTGTTGGCCGGCATCGCTACCGCGCCCCAGACACCGCCGCCGCCGTTGAGGACCTTCTGGGTCAGCTTGGCTTCGGCATCCTTCTGGCCGGCGTATTTCTTGGCCACTTCCTTGAAGGCGGGACCGACGATCTTGGCGTCCACCGAGTGGCAGGCCATGCAATTCTTGGACTTGGCCAGTTGCGCATTGGCCATGGCTTCGGCGGAAATGGCCGAACCGGCCACCAGGGTGGCGATCAACAACAGGTATTTCATGGGGGCTCCTCAGCAAGCGGTGGACGACGGTCAGGCCTGCAGCGGCATTCTCCAGGCGCTTCGCAGGCGGGGCTATTCTACCCGGCTTCGCCACGCACCCTCTATCTGCCCTCGCGTATATCTGTCATAGATCAAATTCCATGACGGAAATATCACGCCCCCCTCGCCTTGTCGCCGTGCAAGGCCGGGGATATCATGGGCACCCGACTCATTCGGATCCGATATCAGTCCATGTCCGACCATCCCCGCCTGGAATTGCGCCAGCTGCGCTACTTTGCCGCCGTCGCCGAAGAAAAGCATTTCGGCCGCGCCGCCGCGCGCCTGCACATGACCCAGCCGCCGCTGTCGCAGACCATCGCCGCGCTGGAGGAGCAACTCGGCACCCCCCTGTTCCAGCGCACCAAGCGCAGTGTGGCGCTCACCCCTGCCGGCGAAGCCCTGCTGCCGGAGGTACAGCGCATCCTGCAACAGGCCGCCGCCCTGCCCGACCTGGCCCGGCGCGCGGCCAGCGGGGCATCGGGGCTGTTATCGCTTTCCTTCATATCGAGTGCGGACTACAGCATCCTGCCCCCGCTCCTGCAGCGCTTCCGGGCGCGGTATCCGCAAGTCCAGATCGAATTGCGCGAAGCCACCACCGATATCCAGCTGGAAGACCTGATGCAGGGCAAGATCGACGCCGGCCTGCTGCTTCCGCCGCTGCCGGAAAAAGCCGCGGCCGTGCTGGATGTGCGCCCGGTGCTGTCGGAACCGCTGATCGCAGCGCTGCCCGAAGGCGCGGTCAAGAAACGCGGGCCGGTAGCGCTCAAGAGCCTGCGCGAACTGCCGCTGATCATCTTCCCGCGCCGCATTGCGCCGGCCTTCCATGACACCATCCTGTCCTGCTTTCGCGATGCGGGCGTGACGCCCCATATCGGCCAGGAGGCAATCCAGATGCAGACCATCGTCGGCCTGGTCTCGGCTGGCATGGGAATGGCGCTTGTGCCACAATCCGTCTCGAATTTGAAACGCCCGGGCGTGGACTACCGCCGGCTCTCCGATCCGGCACCGGAAATCCAGACCGGCCTGGCCTGGCGGCGCGACAACCCGTCCGGCGTGCTGCGTGCCCTGCTGGACCTCTTGGACATGCCTGCCTGATCCCATTGCACGGGAATGGCTGCAGCGAACTTGCGCAAGCCGGCGCGCTCCAACCGCCGTTCCGCCCAACAACAGAAAGATCAAACTCATGCTCGTTCACCCCATGCCCGACCCGATCGCCATCCACATCGGGCCGCTGGCCGTCCACTGGTATGGCCTGATGTACCTGCTGGCCTTTGCCCAATTCATCGCGCTGGGACGCCTGCGCATCAAGCAACCGCACATCGCCGCCGTCGGCTGGAAGAAGGAAGACCTCGACGACATGCTCTTCTATGGCGTGCTTGGGGTGGTGCTGGGCGGGCGGCTGGGCGAGATCCTGTTTTACAACCCGGCGTATTACTTTGCGCATCCGGCCGACATGATCGCGGTCTGGAAGGGCGGCATGTCCTTCCACGGCGGCTTCCTGGGCGTGATGCTGGCGATGTACCTGTGGGGCCGCAAGCGCGGCCGCAACCTGATGGACATCATGGACTTCATTGCGCCGATGGTGCCGCTGGGCTACGCGGCCGGCCGCCTGGGCAACTTCATCAATGCCGAACTGCCGGGGCGTCCGGCCGATCCTTCGTTGCCCTGGGCGATGATCTGGCCCAATGTGGACAACATCCCGCGCCATCCTTCGCCGATCTACCAGATGCTGGTCGATGGCATCCTGCTGTTCATCATCCTGTGGATCTTCGCGCGCCATTCGCGTCCGCGCATGGCGGTGGCGGGCATGTTCTCGCTGCTGTACGGCTGCGCGCGCTTCTTCACCGAGTATTTCCGCGTGCCGGATTACGAGGTGCATTTCGGTGGCATCACCATCTCGGCGGGGCAGATGCTGTCGGTGCCGATGATCGTGCTGGGGATCATCTTGCTGGTGCTGGCTTACAAGCTCAAGCAGCAGGCGCAAGCGCCGGTGGAGCCGGTAGCCGCGTCCAAGAGCTGACAGCTGAGCAGGAAAGAAGAAGGGCGGTACCGGTGATTCGGTACCGCCCTTTTTTCATCGACGCGCGAGCGCGTGAGGCTGTGGAAAACTCAAGCCTTCTTCAACGCAGCCGCCGCCTTGGCGATCTCGGTGATCTTGTCCCAGTCACCGGCCTCGATGGCCGCCTTCGGGGTCAGCCAGGAGCCGCCCACGCACACGACGTTCTTGCACGCCAGGAACTGCGGTGCCGTCTCTTGCGTGATACCGCCCGTCGGGCAGAACGACACGTCCGACAAGGGGCCGGCGATACCGTTGAGCATGCCCACGCCACCCGCCGGCACGGCCGGGAACAGCTTCAACTGACGGAAGCCCGCTTCGCGCGCCGCCATCACTTCAGAAGGCGTCATCACGCCCGGCAGCAGCGGCAGGCCGCTGCGCTTGGCCGCTTCGATCAGCGCCGGGGTCAGGCCCGGCGAGACACCAAAGACCGCACCCGCATCGCGCGAGGCCGTGAACTCTTCCGGCGAGGTCAGCGTACCCACGCCGACGATGGCGTCCGGCACCGACTCGGCAATGGCGCGGATGGCCGGCAGGCCGTGTTCGGTGCGCAGGGTGATTTCCAGCACGCGGATCCCGCCTGCGACCAGGGCGCGTGCCAGCGGCACGGCGTGTTCAAACTTGTCGATGGCGATCACCGGGATGACCGGCGAGGCGCGCATGATTTCCAGTGTGGTCTTCATACCGTGACTTTCTCTTTCTCAAAAATCGGCGGCAGGCCGAAGGTGGCGCCGCCCTCTTCTGCGGTTCCCACCGCGTTGCGGAACATGCTGAACAATTCGCGGCCCATGCCGTGCTGGTTGCCCGAGAGGTCGCTGCTGTCCTGGCCACGGGCTTCCCACTCGGCCGCATCCACCTTGGCTTGCAGGGTACCCGCATCGGCATCCAGGCGGATGACGTCACCCGTGCGAACGCGTCCCAGCGGACCACCGCCCAGCACTTCCGGCGTGACGTGGATCGCGGCCGGTACTTTACCCGATGCGCCCGACATGCGGCCATCAGTCACCAGCGCCACGTGACGGCCCTTGTCCTGCAGGATGCCCAGCGCCGGGGTCAGCGAGTGCAGCTCCGGCATGCCATTGGCACGCGGACCCTGGAAGGTGATCACGGCCACGAAGTCGCGGTCGAGCTCGCCGGCCTTGAAGGCGGCCATGAAAGCTTCCTGCGAGTGGAACACCACGGCAGGCGCTTCCACCACGCGGTGCTCGGGCTTGACGGCGGAAATCTTGATGACCGCACGGCCGAGGTTGCCCTGCAGCAGCTTCAGGCCACCATCGGCCGCGAACGGCTTGGCCACCGTGCCCAGCACGCCTTCGTCGCCGCTCTTGGCGGGGGCGTCGTGCCAGGTGACGATGCCGGGACGGCCGTTCTCGCCTTCGGCAGCCAGCATCGGCTCCTTGCAGTGCTGGCGCAGGCCCTGGCCCAGGATGGTGGTGACGTCGTCATGCATCAGGCCGGCGTCGATCAGTTCGCGCAGCACGAAGCCGGTGCCCCCTGCCGCATGGAAGTGGTTCACGTCAGCCGTACCGTTCGGGTAGATCTTGGTGATCAGCGGCACCACGGCGGAGAGCTTGTCGAAGTCGTCCCAGTCGATCACGATGCCGGCTGCCTTGGCGATGGCCACCAGGTGCAGGGTGTGATTGGTGGAGCCACCGGTGGCATGCAGCGCGACGATGGCATTGACGATGGACTTCTCGTCGATCATGCGGCCCACCGGCGTGTATTGCGCACCGAGGTCAGTGATCTTGGCCGCCTGCTTGGCCGCGGCAGCGGTGAGCGCATCGCGCAGCGGCGTGTTGGGGGTGATGAAGGCGGCGCCCGGCAGGTGCAGGCCCATGGCTTCCATCAGCATCTGGTTGCTGTTGGCGGTGCCGTAGAAGGTGCAGGTACCGGCACCATGGTAGGACTTGGACTCGGCTTCCAGCAGCTCGGCCCGGCCGATCTTGCCGGCCGTATAGAGCTGGCGGATCTTGACCTTGTCGCTGTTGCTCATGCCGCTGGTCATCGGACCGGCGGGCACGAACACGGCCGGCAGGTGGCCGAAATGCAGTGCACCGATCAACAGGCCCGGCACGATCTTGTCGCACACGCCCAGGTACAGCGCCGCATCGAACATGTTGTGCGACAGCGCGATGGCAGTCGCCATGGCAATGGCGTCGCGCGAGAACAGCGACATCTCCATGCCGGCCTGGCCCTGGGTCACGCCGTCACACATGGCCGGGGTGCCGCCGGCGAACTGCGCCACGGCGCCGGCTTCACGCGCGGCTTCTTTCAAAATCTGGGGGAAACGCTCGAAGGGCTGGTGCGCCGACAGCATGTCGTTGTAGGCCGAGACGATGGCCAGCGACGGTGCCTTGTCTTCCTTCAACTTCAGCTTGTCATTGGCGGGGAAGGCGGCGAAGCCGTGGGCCAGGTTCGTACAGCCCAGCGCGCCACGCTGCGCGCCCTTGCGGCGAGCGGCTTCCAGGCGTTCGAGATAAGCGGTCCGGTAAGGACGGCTACGTTCGGCGATGCGTTGGGTGACGCTGGCTAAGGTAGCGTTGAGAGACATTGTCGGTTTCCTGTTAGCGTTAACACTGTAATTTTACTACATAATTTTGAGCGAATGAAATCATACACTTAGAGCACTGCAGCAGGCCAGTCCTGCCCGTCTTTTCATTGGTAATCATCATTGCGCTTCAAAACCCTTATCACTTCGCACTTTGCAGCCCACAGCGCCGATGCTTCACGGCAATGTAACGGGGCCGTCATAAACTGTAGTGAAACTACCACTTTGGCGACATTTGATGTATAGTCATCGGCGTTGTCCCGATCACATGACCCCGGCCGGCCGCGCTGCCTGTCAGGTCAAGACAGCCAACCGACACCCAACTCATGCATACCACCGCCCTGACCGACACGGCCGCCTTCCAGGCATTGCAAGCTCATCACGCCACGGCAGCTCAATGGCACCTGCGCGACCTGTTCGCCCGACAGCCCGACCGTTTCGAGCGCATGCACGTGCGTGCCGCCGGACTGCTGCTGGATTACTCCAAGAACCGGCTCAACGCCGACACGCTCTCCCTGCTGATGAGCCTGGCCCGTGAGCGCGGCGTCGAGGCCCTGCGCGACGCCATGTTCAGCGGCGAGAAGATCAACTTTACCGAACAACGCGCCGTCCTGCACACTGCCCTGCGCGCACCGGCCGATGCCTGCGACGCCCAAGTGGACGGACAGCCTGTCGCAGCGGAGGTTCATGCGGTCTTGGAGCACATCCGCGAGTTTTCCGAGCGCGTGCGCGGCGGCCGATGGCGCGGCTACACCGGACGCGAGATCACCGACATCGTCAACATCGGCATCGGCGGCTCCTTCCTCGGCCCGCAGATGGTCTGCACGGCCCTGCGCGATTATCGCCACGCTCGCCTGACGGCGCATTTCGTTTCCAACGTCGATGGCCATGATCTGGATGAGGTGCTCGCGCGCATCGATCCCGAGACCACGCTGTTCATCGTCGCCTCCAAGACCTTCACCACGCAGGAAACCATGCTCAACGCCAAGTCGGCGCGCGCGTGGTTCTTGCAGCATGGCAAGTCCGAAGACCTGGCCAAGCACTTCGTGGCCGTCTCCACCAATGCCAAGGAAGTCTCGGCCTTCGGCATCGATACCGAGAACATGTTCCCCTTCTGGGACTGGGTCGGTGGCCGTTACTCGGTGTGGTCGGCCATCGGTCTGCCGATCGCGCTGCTGATCGGCTACGACCACTTCGCGCAGTTCCTGGCCGGTGCCCACGCCATGGACCGCCATTTCCGCGAAGCCCCGCTGGAATCGAACATGCCGGTGATCCAGGCGTTGGTCGGGATCTGGAACCGCAACTTCCTCGACAGCGCCTCGCTCACCATCGCCCCGTATCACCAATGGCTGCGCTTCTTCCCGGCCTACCTGCAACAGCTGGACATGGAGAGCAATGGCAAGCGCATCACCCGTGACGGTACACCCGTCTCGGTAGAGACCTGTCCGGCCATCTGGGGCGATGTGGGGACCAATGGCCAGCACGCCTATTTCCAGCTGCTGCACCAGGGCACGGACATCACGCCCATCGATTTCATCGCCGTACTCAAGCCTTCGCACGCCATTGCCGAGCATCAGGAAGCCCTGCTGGCGAACTGCTTCGCGCAGTCCGAAGCCTTCATGCGCGGCAAGGATGCCGACGAAGTGCGCGCCGACCTGCAGGCGCAGGGCTTGCCCGAAGCGGAACTTGCGGCCTTGATCCCGCACAAAACCTTTGATGGCAATCGTCCCAGCAATACCCTGCTGCTGCCCGAACTGAGCCCGCATGCGCTGGGCGCGATGATTGCGCTCTACGAGCACAAGACCTTCGTGCAGGGCGCGATCTGGGGCATCAACAGCTTCGACCAATGGGGCGTGGAACTGGGCAAGGTCCTGGCCAAGACCATCCTGGCCGAACTGAAGTCCGATACCGCACCGGATGCCTCGCGCCACGATGCCTCCACCAGCGCCCTGATCGCACTGGCGCGCGAAGCAGCCCGCGCTGCGCAACAAGGCTAGCAACCACGTAGCTGCGACCAGCTACTTCACGCACAAAGAGACAACACACACCATGGCTACTTCTGATTTCGATCTGGTTTTATTCGGCGGCACCGGCGACCTCTCGATGCGCAAGCTGCTGCCGGCACTGTACGCCCGCGAACGCGCGCGCGACCTGCCGGCCGATGCCCGCATCATCTGCCTGGGCCGCGATGAAAAGTCGCGTGAGGATTTCCTCAAGCTGGTGGAAAAGGATTCCAAACCCCACGTGCCGGCGGCCAACATGGACGCCACCGTCTGGGACCGCTTCACCAATCGCCTGCAATACGCCTCGGTCAATGCCAAGGAAGCCGACAGCTTCAGCCACCTCAAAGAAGCCCTGCGCGAAGTCGACGGCCTGGCCCGCGTGTTCTACCTGGCCACGCCGCCCAGCCTGTTCGCCTCCATCTGCGAGAACCTGTCCAAGGCTGGCCTGGTCACCCCGACCTCGCGCGTGGTGCTGGAAAAACCGCTGGGCCGCGACCTCGAAAGCGCGCGCAACATCAACGCCCAAGTGGGTCGCTATTTCCAGGAATCGCAGATCTTCCGTATCGACCACTACCTCGGTAAAGAGGCGGTGCAGAACCTGCTGGCGCTGCGCTTCGGCAACGTGCTGTTCGAGCCGCTGTGGCGCCGTGAATGGATTTCCGACGTGCAGATCACCATCGCCGAAGAACTCGGTGTCGGTGGCCGCTTCGATTACTACGACACCTCCGGTGCCCTGCGCGACATGCTGCAGAACCACCTGCTGCAATTGCTCTGTATCGTGGCCATGGAGCCGCCAGTATCGAACTCGGCCGACGCCGTGCGCGATGAGAAACTGAAGGTGCTGCGCTCGCTCAAGCGCTTTACCCCGACCACGCTGGCCATGAATGTCGTGCGCGGCCAGTACCGCGCCGGTCACGTCGATGGCGTGGCCGTGCCCGGCTACCGCAAGGAAGCCGACGCCAATCCCGATTCGCGTACCGAGACCTATGTGGCGGTCAAGGCCGAGATCGATACCTGGCGCTGGGCCGGCGTGCCCTTCTACCTGCGCACCGGCAAGCGCATGGCCGATTCGCTCGCCGAGATCGTGGTGCGCTTCAAGAGCGTGCCGCACTCCATCTTCGCGCACCAGAACGACACCCCCAACTGCCTGGTGATCCGCCTGCAACCGGACGAAGGCCTGCACATGAACCTGATGGCCAAGCAGCCCGGCGACGGCATGCGCCTGCGCCCGGTGGAGCTGGAACTGGACTTCCGCGAGAAGTTCAAGACCCCGCGCATGGATGCCTACGAGCGCCTGCTGCTGGATGTGCTGCGCGGTCACCTGACCCTGTTCATGCGCAGCGACGAACTGGAAGCCGCCTGGGAATGGGTGGAACCCATCCTCACTTACTGGGACCAGCAGGAAGCCGATCCCGTGCCCTACAACGCCGGCACCTGGGGTCCGGCGGCTGCGAGCGCACTGATCGGCCGCGATGGCCTGCAGTGGCGCGAAGAAGCGCTGCCCGAGGTCTGAGGCCACAGGCTTAGCGTCACCAGGCCACTGCCATGTCCATGCTGCTCGATTCCATTCGCACCCACATCAACTCCCTCTCCAAGTCGGAGAAGAAGGTGGCGGCGACCATCCTCGCCAACCCGCAGCTGGCCTTGGCGGAGAATCTGACGGCGCTGGCCAAGAATGCCGAGGTCTCGGAACCCACCGTGATCCGCTTCTGCCGCGCCATCGGCTACGAGGGCTGGCACGACTTCAAGTTGAAACTCGCGCAGAGCCTGGCGCTGGCCCTGCCCGGTGCCGATGAGACGCTGGCCCAGGATGACCTGGCGGCCGACCTGGTCAACAAGATCTGCAGCCGCTCCATCAACACGCTGCTGGATCTGCGCAACCACCTGAACCCGGATGCGATCCAGCTGGCGCTGGACGTGCTGGCGCGGGCCAACAAGATCGAGTTCTACGGCCAGGGGACCTCCGGGATCGTGGCCAACGACGCGCAGCACAAGTTCTTCCGCTCGGGCGTGCCCACGGTGGCTTACTCCGACCCGCACATCCACAGCATCGCAGCCTCGCTGCTCAAGGCCGGCGACTGCGTGGTGGCGATCTCGCAGCGTGGTGGCAATGCCGCCCTGCTGCGCTCGATCCAGCTGGCGCGCAAGGGCGGTGCCGACATCATCGTGCTGGGCCCGTCCGGCACCCCGCTGGCCGAACTGGCCACCGTACTGGTGCCCATCGACCTGTCCTTCAACATCGATCCCTATACCCCCATCTCGGCGCGCCTGGCGCACCTGGTGGTGATCGACATCCTCGCCGTGGGCCTGGCCCTGCGGCGCGGACCGGAATTCCGCAAGAAGATGCAGAACGCCCAGAAATCGCTGCAGAAATTCGACATGCAATTCGATTCCTTCTTCCGTTGAGAGGACTGCGACGGATCAAGGATCAGTCATTGACCGACAGACAGCGCAGCGCCAATGCGTACAATGCCGTTGTCCCCTTCATTCTCTTTAGCAACAGGACTTTCCATGAGCCAGCTTGACCAGTTGAAGCAGTACACCACCATCGTGGCCGATACCGGCGACTTCCAGGCGATGAAGGCCTTCGCCCCGCAGGATGCCACCACCAATCCCTCGCTGATCCTCAAGGCCGTGCAGAAGGCGGAGTACAAGCCGCTGCTGGAGTCGGTCGTCAAGGCGCATGCCGGCAAGAGCACCGATGAAATCATCGACCGCCTGCTGATTGCCTTCGGCCTGGAAATCCTGAAGCTGATCCCGGGACGCGTCTCCACCGAGACTGATGCGCGCCTGTCCTTCGACACCGAAGGCACGGTGGCCAAGGGACGCGAACTGATCCGCCTGTACGAAGAAGCCGGCATTGCCCGCGAGCGCGTGTTGATCAAGATCGCCTCCACCTGGGAAGGCATCCGTGCCGCCGAGATCCTGGAAAAGGATGGCATCCGCTGCAACCTGACGCTGCTGTTCTCGCTGCCGCAAGCCATTGCCTGCGCCGAAGCCGGTGTCCAGCTGATCTCGCCCTTCGTCGGCCGCATCTATGACTGGTACAAGAAGTCCACCGGCCAGGACTACACCGGCAGCGATGATCCGGGCGTACAGTCGGTCAAGTCGGTCTACAACTACTACCGCAAGTTCGGCTACACCACCGAAGTGATGGGCGCAAGCTTCCGCAATACCTCGCAGATCGTCGAGCTGGCCGGTTGCGACCTGCTGACCATCAGCCCGGACCTGCTGCAGAAGCTGGCCGAGTCCGATGCACCGGTCGAGCGCAAGCTGAGCAAGGAAGCGGCCGATGCCGCCGATATCGAGCGCATCTCGCTGGACGAAAAGGCTTTCCGCCTGGCCTTGAACGGCGACGCGATGGCCACCGAAAAACTGGCCGAAGGCATCCGCCAGTTCGCGGCCGATGCAGTGAAGCTGGAACAGATCGTGGACGGCCTGCGTTGAACTAACGCACAGCCCGCCAGCCGGCCCCCATCACAAGGCGAGCACCTGCGTGCTCGCCTTGTTGCCATCTACGCCAGGCTGGCCCGCATTCCCCGCACCAGCTGGCATTGGAAAAAACCCACCGTCGTCTGCAAGTGGATGGCACGCCGGTTGAGTTCTTCCGAGGTCACCGCCAGTTCTTCCGAACTCAGCGAATTCTGCTGGATCACCTGGGCCAGCTCGCTGGCGGCGGCACTGATCTGGCTGACGGCGTCTGATTGTTGATCCGCTGTCTGCACGATGTCCTGCACCAGGGCCGAGGTGCGGGCAATGGTCGGCACCATGTCATCCAATTGCCGTTCGGCCGCGCAGGCCAGGGCCACGTTCTCGCGCGCTACCGCATCGATCTCCTGGGCCGCTGACTGGCTGCGCTCGGCCAGCCGCCGCACTTCGGCCGCCACCACCGCAAAGCCGCTGCCGTGCTCACCCGCATGGGCGGCCTCGATGGTGGCATTCAAGGCCAGCAGGTTGGTCTGGTAAGCGATGTCATCGATGACTTCGATCTTGCCGGCAATCTGCTGGATGGCTACTACCATCTGCCTGACCGTTTCTGCACATTGACGTGCTTCCAGCGCTGCGGCCGCAGCGATCTGGTCGGTCTGGCGGGCGTTCCGGGCGGTGCTGAGGATGGAGGCATGGATCCGGGCCAGCGCTTCGCTGGTCTGTTCCACACCGATGGCCTGCTCGCTGGAGGCGCGCGAGAGCGCTTGCGCCGTTGCACTCACCTCTTCGGCCGTGCTGACCAGCCCTTCGGCGTTGTCGCGCACCTCGGTCACGACCTGGGCCAGGCGCGTCATCGTTTTCTGGATCGCATGCATCATGCTGTCGCTGCAGCGGGACTTCAGGCTGACCTTCTGGACCAGGTCACCATCGGACAGGCGCTGCATCACCGTCACCACGTCGCCGGGCTCGCCGCCCATCTGGCGCAGCAGGGTGCGGGTGAGCACCCATCCCGCCAACAGCATGGCCAGCAGCACGCCGCCGGCCACCTGCAGCACGTTCTCCAGGGCGTCGCGGATGATCTCCCGTGCGCTGAGGGCACCGGCTTCCCCCAAGGCGATGTTGTAGGAACGATGTCGCCCAAAGGTCACCTGGACGCCATCAACGCCCGCCCGGAACTCCAGCATCGCTTGCGACAGGCTGTCCTCGATGCGGTCTGCATCAGCCACAGCCAAAAGCCGTCGCACCACTTCCTCGAAGGCGACGATGCGGGCCTGGACATCGGCCAGCATCGCGCCATCGGTCTCATCGGTGATGTAAGCCTCCGCGTACAGTTTGAGATGCCGGTTCAACCGCGTGCGCTGCACTTCGATCTCCTGCAGCAAGCGGGCGCGGTCGTGCGGATCGTGATTGAACAGGTATTGGTAAATGCATCCCTGGATGGCATTGAAGGCGGCCTGTGCATCATCAAGCGTGGTCACGCTGGGCACCGTATTGACCTGGGCGTAACTGGCCGCCTGGTAGACATTCTCGATCTGGCGCAAGCTGACGGCGGCCGTGGCGACCAGCCCCAGCAAGGCCAGCAGGATCAGCACCGACAGGCGCTGGCCGACGGTCAAGGTGCGAAGTCCTGGCCTGGACATGATTTCCTCCCCCCAGAGGTGTGGCGATGGCGGTATGCCAGAGCGCGCCCCCCTCCGAGCCGCGCGCTGCCGTTTTGGCAACGAACTTATAGCGCGCAGCCAGGCTTGTCAATCAAGGCCGGCATCCACCCTGCAGGGCGGGAAAAACAAAAATGCCACCGCGCAACTTTGCGCGATGGCATTCTCACTTTCCCTGACGGCAGCCCCGCAAGGAAGCCACCATGCGGGCTCAGTCAAAACTGATCTGCACCTTCATCATCTTCGACCGGTCACCAGCGATCTCGAAGGCCTCCACTGCCTGGGCGATGGGATAGGTCGCGGTGATCAGGGGCTTCACGTCCACCAGCTTGCGGTTCATCAGTTCCACCGCCATGGCGAACTCCTCATGGAAACGGAAGGCACCGCGCCAATCCAGTTCCTTGCCCACCAGCAGGTTGGCGGGGAACTGGATGTCGCCCCCCAGCCCGACCTGCACGATGACGGCTTGCGGACGCAGCGCTTCCAGCGCGCCCACCAGCGCACGTTCATTGCCGCTGGCTTCGAAGAGGACATCGAAAGTCCCCTTGTCGGCGGCAAAGGCCTTCAAGGCATCGGGCGTCTCGGCCATGTTGATGGCGCGGTCGGCACCCACCTGCAGGGCCGCTTGCAAGGGCATGCTGGCCACATCGGTGACCACCACTTCCAGCGCACCGGCGCGCCGTGCCGCCACCACCACCAGGGCGCCGATGGGACCGCAGCCGGTCACCAGCACCCGCTTGCCCACCAGCGGACCGGCGCGGCGCACCGCGTGCAGCGCCACCGACAGCGGCTCGGCCATGGCCGCTTCGCCATCGGTGACATGGTCGGCCACGATGTGGGCCTGCGCACGTTCGATGATGATTTCCTGGCGGAACGCGCCCTGTACGTGCGGGGTGCGCATGGCACTGCCGTAGAAGCGCATGTCCAGGCAATGATTCTGCTTGCCTTCCTGGCAGTACTTGCAAACGCCGCAGGGGCGGCTGGGCGAGATGGCGATGCGCGTGCCGGGTGCGATGTCGGTGATGGCCGAACCCACTTCGGCGATCTGGCCCGAGACTTCATGGCCCAGCACCATCGGTTCCTTGATGCGCACCACGCCGAAACCGCCGTGATGATAGTAGTGCAGGTCCGAGCCGCAGATACCGCCGGCCTTGACCTTGACCTTCAGTTGCTGCGGTTGCAGGGGGGCGGACTCCAGCGGCTGGATGCGCAGGTCGTGCGGTGCATGGATGACGAGGCCTTGTTGCATGTTTGTCTCCGAAATGATCTCAATGATTTACAAGGTAGCGGTCACGCCGCCGTCCACGTAGAGGATGTGGCCGTTGACGAAGCGCGAGGCATCGCTGCCCAGGAACACGGCCGCGCCCACCAGGTCTTCCACATCGCCCCAGCGGCGCGAAGGAGTGCGGCCCACCAGCCAGTCGGTGAACTTGGCATCGTTGACCAGGGCCATGTTCATCTCGGTCTTGAAGTAGCCGGGTCCCAGGCCATTGACCTGGATGCCGTACTTGCCCCAGTCGATGGCCATGCCCTTGGTGAACATCTTCACCGCGCCCTTGGTGGCGGTGTAGGGGGCGATGCCGGGACGGCCCAGTTCGCTCTGCACCGAGCAGATATTGATGATCTTGCCCGCGCCGCGCGGGATCATGTGGCGCGCTACCGCCTGGGCGGCATAGAAGACGCTGTTCAGGTTGGTGTTGATCAGGTCGTGCCAGTCCGATTCCTTGAACTCCTCCAGCGGATTGCGGCGCTGGATGCCGGCGTTGTTGACCAGGATGCCGATGGCACCGATCTCGCTTTCGATCTTCTGTACCGCCGCCTTGACTTCGTCATTGACGGTGGCATCGAAGCTGGCTTCATGAATGGTGTGGCCCTCGGCACGCAATTGCGCCGCGACGGTGGCGAGCTTGCCGGCATCGCGTCCGTTGAGCACGATGGCCGCGCCAGCCTGGGCCATGCCGCGTGCCAGCGCCAGGCCGATGCCACCGGAGGAACCGGTGATCAGCGCCAGCTTGCCTTCCAGCGAAAAGCCCTGCAACCCTGCGGGCAAGGGGGTGGTCTTGATGGTCATGATGTCTCTTTCTTCTTGTCGGAAATTTCAGTGTCAACACCTGCCTTGCCCTTGATGGCGCAAAACAGGACTCAGTGCTGCTTTCCGGTCTCGCGCTGGAAGGCGGCGATGGCGTGATATTCCGCCTCCAGCTTGGCCGGAATGGCTGCAAAGATGGGTTGCAGGCGGCCATAGACGGCGACCGCCTCGGCCTCGGGAGCGTGATGGTTGGTGGAGCCGACCATGCCGGAGATCACCGACAGCGACGGCAGCAGGCCCAGTGCCCAGGCGCCCAGCACGGCCGCGCCCAGGCAGGACGATTCCACGCTCTCGGGCACCACCACCTCGCGGTTGAAGATGTCGGCCATCATCTGCCGCCACAGGGCCGAGCGGGCAAAGCCGCCGGTGGCCATCATGCGCTTGGTCGGACCGACCAGTTCTTCCAGCGCGGGCAGGATGCTGTAGAGGTTGAAGATCACCCCCTCCAGGGCGGCGCGGATCATGTGGTGCTTGCCGTGATGCAGGGCCAGGCCGAAGAAGGAGCCGCGCAGGTCGGCGTTCCACAGCGGGGCGCGCTCGCCGGCCATGAAGGGATGGAACAGCAATCCTTCGGCACCGGGGCGCACCTTCTCGGCGATGCGGGTCAGGGCCTCATAGGGATCGACGCCCTCTTCACGCGCCGCCGCCGCTTCGGCGGTAGCCAGTTCATCGCGCACCCAGCGGAAGATGTTGCCGCCATTGTTGACGGGGCCACCGACCACCCAGTGTTTTTCGGTCAGTGCATAACAGAACAGGCGGCCATGCGGATCGGTGAGCGGCTCATCGATCACGGTACGCATGGCGCCGGAGGTACCAATGGTCACGGCCACATGGCCGATCTCGATGGCGTTCACCCCCAGGTTGGACAGCACGCCGTCATTGGCGCCGATGATGAAGGGGGTGTCCACCGACAGCCCCAGGCGCTGCGCCATCTCCGGCGAAAGCGCCGGCAGGCGGTGCGTGGTCGGGACCGGGGTGGGCAATTGTTCGGGACGTACACCCAGCAATTCCAGCGCCCCCTGGTCCCAGGCCAGCTCGCGCAGGTTGAACATGCCGGTGGCCGAGGCGATGGAGTGATCCACCACCCACTGGCCGAAGAGCTGGTACAGCAGGTATTCCTTGATGCCGACGAAGCGCGCGGCCCGGTTGAAGACTTCCGGCTTTTCATGGCGCATCCACATCAGCTTGCACAGCGGCGACATGGGGTGGATGGGCGTGCCGGTACGGCGATAGATGGCATTGCCGTCGTGCTCGTGCTTGATGCGTTCAGCCCAGACCGAGGCGCGGATATCGCCCCAGGTGATGCTGTTGGAGAGCAGGCGAT
Source organism: Herbaspirillum sp. CAH-3 (assembly GCF_009668275.1). NCBI lineage: Bacteria > Pseudomonadati > Pseudomonadota > Betaproteobacteria > Burkholderiales > Oxalobacteraceae > Herbaspirillum > Herbaspirillum sp. CAH-3. The sequence continues at coordinate 137,350 of NZ_VSWE01000008.1, forward strand.
TGTCGGCGTCCAGCGCGATGACGCTGTGCATGGCCGCGCTGAAGGACAGCAGCGCGATCTCCTGCGGTGCGGCCTTGGCGGCCTTGACGGCGCCTGCGATGGAGGCCAGCGCGGCGGCGACAATCTGCTCCGGGTCCTGTTCCGCCATGCCCGGTTCGGTACAGAGGACCGGGTATTCCTCTGCATGCTGGGCGACCACCTTGCCATCGAGCGTGAAGACCACGGTCTTGGTGCTGGTGGTGCCGATATCGACGCCGAGCATGTAAGGTGCGGAAGAGGACATGTGAATTTTCCTTGAGAAACAAAGCAAGACGCCCGGACCAGCCGGGCGTTGCATTCAGTCTTAGACGACCAGGTTGAGCAACATGATGAAGATGATAGCAACAACCGAGATCAGCGTTTCCATCACCGTCCAGGTCTTGAAGGTTTCACCGACGCTCATGTTGAAGTATTCCTTGACCAGCCAGAAGCCCGCATCGTTGACGTGCGACAGGATCAGCGAACCGGCACCGGTAGCCAGCACCAGCAGTTCCTTGTTGGTGCCGGGGATCAGGGCCACCAGCGGCGCGACGATGCCGGCACCGGTGATGGTGGCGACGGTGGCCGAACCGGTGGCCACGCGGATCACGCCAGCCACGAACCAGGCCAGCAGCAGCGGCGAGATTTGCGCATGCACGGCCAGCTGGCCGATGGCGGTGCCCACGCCGGAGTTCACCAGCATCTGCTTGAAGCCGCCGCCGGCACCGATGATGAGCACGATGGCCGCGGTAGGAGCCAGGCTCTGGTCCACGAATTTCAGCACTTGCTGGCGGGTGAAGCCACGGGCGATGCCGAAGGTCCAGATCGCCAGCAGGAGTGCGGCCAGCAGGGCCACGATGGGGTTGCCGATGAAGTCCATCAGGTCGCGCACGGCGTGGCCTTCCGGCAGGGTGACGTCGACGAAGGTCTTGAGCAGCATCAGGAACACCGGCAGCAGCACCGTCACCAGGGTGGTGGTGAAGCCCGGCAGGTTGGTGGTCTGCGGCTCACGCGCCAGTTGCGCCATCAGTTCCTCGGAGGGCTTGATGTCGACGTAGCGCGAGATGAAGGCACCGAACAGCGGGCCGGCGATGATGACGGTCGGCAGGCCCACCAGCAGCCCGTAGAAGATGGTCTTGCCGATGTCGGCGCCGAAGATGCCGATGGCCAAGAGCGGACCCGGATGCGGCGGCACCAGGCCGTGCATCACCGACAGGCTGGCCAGCATGGGCATGCCGATCTTGAACAGCGGCACGCCCGAGCGGCGCGCCACGATGAACACCAGCGGGATCAGCAGCACGAAGCCGATCTCGAAGAACAGCGGAATGCCGACCAGGAAGGCGCCCATCATCATGGCCCAGTGCACGCGCTCGCGGCCGAAGGCGCGCACCAGCGTCTGGGAAATCTGGTCAGCGCCGCCGGACTCGGCCATCAGCTTGCCCAGCATGGTACCCAGGCCCAGCACGATGCCGACGAAACCCAGCACGCCGCCGAAGCCGTCCTGGAAGGACTTGACGATCTTGGGCAGCGGCATGCCGGAGATCAGCCCAAGGAAGCCCGAGGTGATGGTCAGGGCGATGAAGGGATGGATGCGCAGGCGCGTGATCATGAGGATCAGCGCGAGGATCGCAATGACTGCATTGAACAGCAAGGTGGCGTCGTGGCTCATGCCCAGCATGGGATCTCCGATTGCCGATAGCCGATGGCGCACGATCCCCGGTTCACCGCAGCGGCGCGGCCCCGCGCATGGCGGTAGGGCGAGCGTCTCCTGCGGCCTCTCCTGGGGAAGGCACGGACATCTGCACTATCTGCGTAGTGTTTTATTGAGGAACCCACGAGGGCTGCACTGAGTTCCGTTCCTGAGTGTGGTATGCCGCCGCCAGCTCCGCCGCCGTGTGCCCGGAGGTACGGATGTTAGCGTTAACATGGGGCGCGATGATAACGCTAACATTTTGAGCAGGTCAAACCTTTCTTTTGCTGCAGCGCGGCAGAAATCAGGACGGCGACGGGATGAAGATGAAGGAACCCCTGCTGCGGCCGGCCTGCTTTACCGCTCCGTCGCCGCCAGCGGCTCCAGCAATTCGAACAGGTTGCCCCAGGGATCGCAGAAGAAAGCGAAGCGCAGTCCGAGCGGCGGCACGTCCCTGGGCTCGCTGACGATGCGTACGCCACGTTGCCGCAAGGCGGTCACCGAAGCGGCGAGGTCGTTGACGCGGAAGCAGACGTGGTGCCAGCCGGCTACTTCGTGGGTATCGAGCAGTTGCTCGAAGGCAGGGCGGCTGACCGTGCAGCCCGGACCGGCAATGAATTCGATGCGAAATCCGTCGTCCTGCGCCGGGCTCAGGAAGGCCAGGGTCTTTTCTCCCAGCGGGAGACCGGGGCTGACGCGAAAGTCCAGCTTCTCCCGGTACCAGGCCGCCGCCTGCGCAAAGTCAGGCACTCGGATCCCTGCGTGGTCGCCTTTCCAGCTGGCGAAAGGGCTCCCGGCAGACAGGCTTGGGGTCGTCGGATCAGATGGCGTTGCAGTGTGCTGTGTCATGGGGATTTGCTCGATGTGGGGAGGTGGACAATCAAAAAAGAAGGAGAACCAATGCGCAAACGATCTTTGACGCGATCAATGAAATCCAGGGCCGTGATGCCTCCACGCCCTCCAAAAAGAACGGCATCAAGGCATCCATCCCCATCGTAGAGGCCTCGACGCCCGCAGACAATCCAGCAAAATGCGAATAGACTGATCGACATGGCGAACAATACGGAACCCTCTTTCGATGACCTGTCGGTCTTTCTTGCGGTCTGCGAGACCGCCGGATTTCGCGCTGCCGCCCGCCGGCTGGGGCTGGCTCCCTCCAATGTCAGCGATACCGTGGCGCGGCTGGAGGCCAGCCTCGGCGTGCCCCTGCTCACCCGGACCACACGCAGCGTGGTCCCCACCGAAGCGGGCCGCGAACTCGTTCAGCGCCTTGCCCCGCTGTGGACGCAGGCGCGCCACGCCCTCAGCGACATCGCCAGCACCCGGCATGAAGTGCGCGGCCTGCTCAAGATCAATGTCACCGGTGCGGTGATGGTCGATATCCTGCCGCCGCTGGTGGATCGCTTCCTGGAGAGGCATCCGCAGGTGCGCATGGAAATCGTCGTGGAAGACCGCCTGGTCGATGTGGTTGCCGAAGGCTGCGCGGCGGGCATCCGCTATGGCGAACATCTGGCACAGGATATGGTCTCGCTGCCCATCGGGCCGCGTGTCCAGCGTCTGGCGCTGGCGGCGTCCCCCGGCTATCTCGCCCGGCACGGAACGCCTGCGCACCCTGACGCACTGGTCGACCATGCCTGCATACGGCTGCGCTTTTCCAGCGGAGCGCTGACCGCCTGGGACTTCCAGCGCGGCGAACAGTCGATCACGGTGGATCCACCGGCCAGGCTGGTGATCGGGGTCGATGCGGCACCGGCTGCGATTGACCTGGCTTGCGCCGGACACGGCCTGATGTGTACCTTCGCCAATTGGCTTGAACCGCATCTCGCCAGTGGTGCGTTGGTCCCGGTGTTGCCGCACTGGTGGCAAAGCTTTGAAGGGCCGCGGCTGTATTTTCCGGGCCGACGCGTGCCCGCGCCCCTGCGGGCCTTCATCCAGGTGATCTCGGAAGACCAGGCGTCACCAAGCGTAGACCGCTAAAAAATCAGCGCCGTCATGGGCATCAGCAAGCCAAGACAGCCGCCCGAGCAGGTATCATGTCGCCACCCTGAATGACCGCCCTCCCCCGCATCCATGACCCAGCGCGCAGCACCCAAGTCCAAGCCGAAGTCCCTACCCGCCGTGCGCGGCAGCCGCGCTACCGGGCGCGTCACCATCATCGACGTGGCGGCCGAGGCCGGGGTGAGCCCGATGACGGTCTCCCGGGCGCTGAAAAATCCCGGCCTGGTGCAGGAACAGTCGCGCCAGCGCATCCTGGAAGCCATCGATCGCCTGGGCTATGTGCCCAACCAGGCCGCCTCGACGCTGGCTTCTGCACGTTCGCAGGTGATCGCGGTGCTGGTGCCGTCGCTGACCAATGCTGTCTTCATCGAGACGCTGTCCGGCATCCGTGACTACCTGGCCGGCGCCGGCTACCAGTTCCTGATCGGCGAGACCGGCTACGTGCGGGCCAAGGAAGAGCAGCTCATCGCCACCTACCTGGCCCATGCACCAGCCGGTTTCCTGCTCTCCAGCAGCGAGCAGCACGACATCCTGCAGGCGCGCCCGGGCAGCCGCGACATCCCGGCGGTACGCATGTTCGACCTGGGGCGCAGCCAGCATGATTTCTCGGTGGGGTTCTCGCAGACGCGCGCCGGGCACGCGGTGGCGCGGCACCTGGTGGAGCGTGGCTACCGGCGCCCGGCTTTCCTGGCGGCCCAGCTCGACCCGCGCATGATGAAGCGCCGCGAGGGTTTCCGCAAAGGTTTGCTGGAAGCCGGGATCACGCCCGAGATTGAAGTGCTGCTGCCCGAGCCGACCACGGTCGACATGGGCGCACAGTTGCTGCGGCGTGTGCTGGAGCAGCACCCGGAGTGCGACTCCGTCTTCTGCTGCAATGATGACCTGGCCCTGGGCGCGCTGTTTGAATGCCAGCGCCAGGGCATCAGCGTGCCGCGCGAAATGGCCATTGCCGGCTTCAACGATCTCTCCTGGGCAGCCTGCGCCACGCCCTCCATCACCACCGTGGTCACGCCGCGTTACGACATCGGCTACAAGTCGGCCGAGATGCTGGTGCGCCAGCTCAAGGGCGAAGACATCCCCAAGGGGCGGCTCGATCTCGGCTTCGAGCTGGCGGTACGCGAGAGTACCTGAGACCGTTCGCATTCACGCTCGGACCTGCATCCCCCACATCCGTGGACGAATCGGCGTCAATAATCCACCCATCGCCGGCTCCTGGCTCTGGACAGAAAATCGCCATTCTCTACAATCTCCCGGTGTCGTTCTGCTCTGCAAGAATGCAGCAGCACAGCATGACGCTGATGCAGGGATGCAGCGCCGCAGACGACATCCATATAAATAATATGCACATTTCCAAGTCCAGATCACCAGGAGCAACCCTCATGCAGACATTCACCGGTCTTTGCAAACCCGCCGCCATGGCCCTGCTGCCGCTGTGCGGCGCGCTGGCCTTCCTGCCGGCCTCGGCCCAGACGGCCGCGCCGTCGGCCCCCGTGGTCAAGTACGACCTGACCTATGACATCATCAGCCCGGTCCACAGCCAGCACGGCATGGTGGCCACCGAGCAGGAGCTGGCCACCAAGGTCGGCGTGGACATCCTCAAGAAGGGCGGCAATGCCGTCGACGCCGGCGTAGCCGTAGGCTTCGCGCTGGCCGTGGTGCTGCCCAATGCGGGCAACATCGGCGGCGGCGGTTTCATGATGATCCACGACGCCAAGACCGGCAAGAACGTGGCACTGGACTTCCGCGAGATGGCCCCGCAGCGCGCCACCCGCAACATGTACCTGGACGACAAGGGCAACGTGGTGCCCGGCCGTTCGCTCTACACCCACCTGGCCGTGGGCGTACCCGGCACCGTGGCGGGCCTGTCGCATGCGCTCTCCAAGTACGGCACGATGAAGCTGTCGCAGGTCATCCAGCCGGCCATCGAGCTGGCCGAAAAGGGTTATCCGGTCAGCCGCAGCCTGGCGCTGATCCTCTCGGCCGAGCGCGAACACCTGGGCCAGTGGGATTCGTCCAAGGCGATCTTCTTCAAGGAAGGCCGTCCGCTCAAGGAAGGCGAAATGCTGGTCCAGAAGGACCTGGCCAAGTCGCTGCGCCTGATCGCCAAGGAAGGTCCGAAGGCCTTCTATGACGGCGCCATCGCCAAGAAGATCGTGGCCGAGATGGACAAGCACGGCGGCCTCATCACCGCCGAGGACCTGAAGAACTACAAGGTCGTCGAACGCGTGCCGGTCTCCGGCAACTATCGCGGCTACCAGGTCATGTCGATGCCGCCGCCGAGCTCGGGCGGCGTGCACATCATCCAGATGATGAACATCCTGGAACGCTACCCCCTGAAGCAATACGGTGCCGACAGCGCGCAGACCATCCACCTGATGGCCGAAACCATGAAGCTGGCCTATGCCGACCGCTCCGAATACCTGGGCGATCCGGATTTCACCAAGGTTCCGGTCAAGGGCCTGACCTCGCGCGCCTATGCCGACGAACTGGCCAAGAAGATCAACCCGGACCGCGCCACGCCCTCCACCGAGATCAAGCCGGGCCAGCCGCAGCCGTATGAAAGCGACCAGACCACCCACTACTCGGTGGCCGACAAGGACGGCAACCTGGTCGCCACCACCTACACGCTGAACCTGAACTTCGGCAGCGGTATCGTCGCCACTGGCACCGGCATCACCTTGAACAACGAGATGGATGACTTCGCCGCCAAGCCGGGCGTGCCCAATGCGTTCGGCCTCATCGGTGGGGACGCCAACGCGGTCGGCCCCTACAAGCGTCCGCTGTCGTCGATGTCGCCGACCTTCGTGCTCAAGGATGGCAAGCCCTTCCTGGTCACCGGCAGCCCGGGTGGCAGCCGCATCATCACCACCACCTTGCAGACCATCCTCAACGTGATCGACCACGACATGAACGTGGCCGAAGCCACCATCACGCCGCGTATCCACCACCAGTGGGCACCGGACCAGCTGCGCGTTGAAAAGGGCTTGTCGGCCGATACGCTCAAGATCCTGCAGGACAAGGGCCAGAAGATCAGCGTGCAGCCTTCCATGGGCCGCACCCAGACCATCCAGATCCGCCAGGATGGATTCGATGGCTTCTCGGACCCGCGCAATCCGGATGGACGGACGATGGGGTTCTGATGCGCTGAAGCGCTGAAGCGTTTGCTTCCCTTCGCTTGAAGATGGCTCCCGGATGCATGTTCGGGAGCCATTTTTTATGGAAACGCGGAATGTGACGACCCTCGATTCACGGTCATTGGCCAATTCCAGCCAAGTTTCCCTTCACTTTCGGAATTGCCGGAATGAACGTGAGACCCCTCCGTAAAAACTTATTTTCAATCCGGCACAATAAAATTATTCGAGTTCTTCCGGATTTTCTCTTTACTCATTCATTTCCGGTTTGATTGATTCACCCTCCATCTGAAAATCCGCTCCCATGGCGGCTCTGCGGATCATGCCACTTTATTTTCGCGCCGGCACTTGAACATATTCGAGACACCAAAAGAAATTGTTCGAGGCAAATATCGAAATCCGAAGAAGGTCATTTCGATATTTTTTTGTTTTTGCGCTTTATTCCCTTGATCCCCTTATCAGGACAAATGCGCGCCATCACTATGGCATGCGTTTGTCACTGAACACGGCTTTCGCCCTACCAAGTCTCCACGCTTTGCGCGCCGGTCTGGCGCCTGATCATCCGGCACATCCTTTGTCCGGTTGGGGACTTGCGTTGTGCGATGCAGCCGTGCGTGACGCAGATATCGACTTGTCACCTTATAGGGAGTACCACCATGACCGTTACCGTCCTGAAGCTGTCCGATGCGGACACCTACCTCAAGAACATCTCCATCAAGAACATCAAGGATGTCCGCGCGCTGGACGTTGACCTGATGCTGGTCCTGCGCAACGGCGACAGCATCATCATCAGCAACGGCGCCGTCAGCGCGATGAGCGCGCCGGAGTCCTCGCTGCAGTTCGCCGACGGCAAGCTGCCACTGGCCAGCGTATTCCAGCAGATCGAGAAGATCGACGTCTCGCCGGAAGCCAACCTCACGGTGAGTTCCAAGGAAATCACGCGCTACAACCAGAACAACGCAAGGAACAAGAAAGCCCGCAAGGATGACGAGGAAGCCGCCGACAAGCCGGTCGTGATCGACGATGGCGAGCATGACCCGAGGGCTGCGGCGCAGACCAGCGGCAGCGGCGGCAATACCGAGCAAACCAACTTCACGCCCACCCAATCCCCTGACAACCAGAGCCAGATCGCCGATGCCGAAATCAATTCCCAGCACGAAAAGAATTGGGGCGTGCAATGGCCCATCGCAGCGGGTGCCCTGGCCCTGCTGGCAGCGGCTGGCGGTGGTGGCGGCGGCGGTGGCAGCAACGGCGGCAGTGCTGCTAACGGTAGCAGCAGCGGCACAGGTGCTGGTGGAGGCGCTGCAGCCACCGCCAGCGGTGGCGGCGCAGGCACGGTCGATCCGTCCGCGGCCGTCATCCGGGGCAGCGCCGCGCTGGGCGCCATCAAGAACGCGAACGTTACGGCCTATGACGCGTTCGGCAATGCCCTCAGCGATACGGTGGCCGTCATCGACGGCAAGTACACCCTGACCCTCAAGCGCGCGCTCTACAAGGGACCGATGATGCTGGTGGTGCGCGACAACACCCCCGGGCTGGCCGACAACTACATCGATGAAGCCACCCTGCAGCCGACCGACCTGGGCAACATGCCCCTGCGCAACCTGGTCATGGCCAGCGGCGTGAACCAGAACCTCAACGTGACCGCGCTGACCGAACTGGCCGTGCTCAAGGCCGGCCTGGACCAGGGCCTCATCGGCATTGCCAACCAGCCCGAGATCACCGCGGAGCGCATCATCGCCGCCAACAACGCGGTGAGCGGCTTCTTCAAGGTCGATATCCTCGGTACGGACGTGGTGGCCACCTCGGCCACCCACGCCACCGGGCGCGGCATCCCCAACCCCGGCTTCACCGCCGCACTGAGCGTGGAGACGCAGAACTATGGCGCAGCGCTCAAGGCCATCGCCAACCTGGTCCGGCTGGACAAGAACACTTACCCCAACCAGGCCAGTGCCCTGTCGCGCCTGGCCGATAGCCTGGACTTCGTCGACGAGGCCGGCAGCGGCCTCAAATGGGCCACCAATACGCGCGGCCAGACGCTGGCCAAGGCCAGTGCCTTGCAAGGGGCGCTCTTGAGCGAGCCGCTCACGCAGGTCATCGACAATCCCGACAGCTCGGAAGAGGCGGTAGAGACCGCCCAGCGCACGCTGGACGCCCTGCAGAACCTGCCCAATGGCAGCACGGTGGCGGACTACCTGATCAACAATCACGTGGCCATCCCCAACCCCGTCATCACCATCCGCAATGCCGTGCTCGGCAATCCCCTGCCCTGGCAGACGGCACCGCTCAACAGCACGCTGGTGCTGGACCAGGGCGACCTGCTGGACGGCGACCTGCGCGTCAAGACCACGCCCAATGCCAAGGTCGCAGTGATCATCAAGGCCGTGGACAACCTCGGCCATGAGATCAGCGTGAGCCTGCCCATGGCCCACGCCGATGCCAGCGGCATCGCCATCCTCAAAGCCAGTGACGAAAACATGGAGGTCCTGCAAGGCGTCGACCGCAATCGCGCCATCAGCGCCCAGGTCACCGTCACGGACGGCAGCAACAGCCGCACCAACCATGCGCTGTGGAGCAGCAGCAATATCGATGTGCGCGTGGACCTGAACACGCCGGAGAGCATGACCCGCTTTGCCGAGCAGAATCCGCTGAGCCTGCTCAACGACACCTTCTACGACGGCAGCGCCGTCGGCGACAGTGGCCGCTTCCCCGCCGCCAACCAGGGAGGGAGCGACAGGATTACCCACGACAGCAGGCTGCGCATCGTCCTCAACAAGGCGTACAACCCCGACAGTGAACGTGTGCAATGGGCGATCGCCACCGGCCCCGACCGCCACGGCAACCCGGCGTGGGACAACTGGCGCGAGGTGAATGGCCTGACCGAGAAGGGCAGCCCCGCTCCCGGCCGCGTCGTCTACGAGACCGGCGAGGTGAGCGAAGTCAATGGCCCGATCTGGGTGAAGGTCCGCATCGTGCAGAAGGGTGTTGAATTCACCGGCGGCTACGGCAATGCCAACACGCTGGAGACGCCCTTGCAATTCACCCTCGACAAGCTCGCCCCCACGCAAGTCCGCCTGCGCCTGGTCGCGGGCCTGGACGACGGCGTGGCCAGCGACGACGGCATCACGGGCCAGCTCAACAGCAGGCTGGAACTGGCGGCCCCGCGCGAAGGCGGGACCGAACTGCACGTGCAGCTGCAGACCGGGGACGGTAGCACCAATGACACGCTGGCCGCGGTCAATACCGCAGGCGTGAGCCGCGCCATCGCGCCCGGCAGCTGGATCATCCTCAAGGCTGACGAACACCTGGTCATGCGCGGCGACACCAAGAACGGCAACGGCAAGGCGGCACTGAAGCTGCGCCACATCGACGCGGCCGGCAATTACAACGAGTTCAGCCAGACCTTCGTCACCGACAGCACCGGCACCATCGAACTGGTCAACCTGCTGGTGCAACGCCAGAAGGTGCTCACGGACGCCAGCACGGCCAGGGCGCAGGCAAAAACCGCCTTCGACACCGCCTCGGTCACCGAGAGAACCGCCAAGCAGGCATTGCTGGCCGCAGCCCTGCGGGTCGAAGAGGCCGCCCGCAAGGCCCATGATGAGGCCGTCGTGGACGTACGCAAGGCATTGACCACGGCACGTGAGGATGGCTCGTATCGCCTCGATGACGTCCTGGGCCAGAGCACCGACGTGGCCTATCTCCCGGCCATCGTCAACCAGCTCAGCCGCGCCACCAACGTGGAGAAAATCAATCACCAGGCCGGACTGAAGGACTTCGTCGCGGATGCCAAGCAGAAGGCCGATACCGCCGTGACCAAGGCCTCGCTCTACGGGGATGATCCGGCCAATCCCGCACCGGATAGCGAGGACTTCTTCGCTATGGGTGTGCTGGGCTTGGGCAACACGACAGCCATGGCGGCGGTGGTGGATGCCATCAGGGAGCTGCCGAAGAACCAGTCCAATTCCATCAACAAGATCCAGGCCATCACCGACGCCTACCTGAAGGTGCTGGCGCTGGCAAATGAGCAGACCGATACGTCAGACACGGCACTGCCCGCTGCCGCCGTCTACGCAATCCTCGGGGTGAAACCGGCCTTGAGTCCGGCAGCCGCTACCATCCTGGGCAATGTGCTCGACAGCAAGAAAACACAGGACGTCGACACCGTCGCCAAACTGAGCGCAATCGCCGAAGCGGCGCAACGCATCGCGGTGCAGGCAGTCGAAGAGAAGCCCGCCAGTCCACCGACGGTTGAAGACTTCAAAAAACTGGGCATCAACGGCGTGACGGCAGACAACCTGGCCGCCGTGCGCAGCAGCCTGTTCGACGTTCCCCCGGCCCTGAAAGATGCCAGCCGCCCCGACAAGGTAGTCGGCACGGTCGACACCTTGAGGGAGGTCATCGCGATCGTCGAGTTCAACATTGGCGACCTGCGGGTGCTGATCAACTATGCAAACGGCAAATCGCCGATCAATCCCGACGCGCCCCTGCAAACGGAGCCGACCGTGGATAACTACAGACCGCCGTCCGTCCTCGGCCTGAGCTCGGCCGTGACCCCATTGAACCTGGCGTCGATCAACAGCGCGCTGCGGGCCGTCGGCGGGCTCAACGTGGATTCGTGGAAGAAGGTCATTGACCTCGCTGCGTCATATGAGCGCATCCTCTCCTCGGCCAATGGCATCGCCGGCGATGCCCCCGCCCTGCCCACGCTGGATGATTTTGTGCGGGTGGGCGTCAAAGCCCTCACCGACGTATTCAAGGCGGCGGACGGGCTCGATACTGCCGGCCAGGCCAGTGCCGCGCGCCTGCTGGCGGAAGTCATTGATGGCAGCGCGCGCAGCAAAGTGGCCACCGTCCCCCTGCTGGACACGCTGGCCGACATTGCCGCCCGCGCAGTCCATCTGGCCAAGCAGGGTGACACCGTGCTCAGCGCCGCTGAGCTGAAGCAGTTGCTCAACGTCGATCTCTACGACGATGCACAGATGGCGATCATCCGTTCCGGCATCACCGGCACCAAGGATGACGGCACCAAGGTCAACAGCGTACAAGGGCTCAAGGATGTGATCGACAAGGCGCTGGCCGCCGCCGCGAAAATCCGTGCCTATGCCGATGACGCCAGCAAACCCGCGCCCGCCGTCGACGATTATCGCGACCTTGGCATCGCCGGCATCGATAGCGCCCTCAAGGCCGCTGCCCTCAACAGCAGCCTGGCCACCGACAAGATCAACGGCGCGGCGGTAACCTCGCCTGCCGCCCTGCAAACCATTGCCGATGCCTACCTGCGCATCCTCGGCGAAGCTGGCGATGTCGCCAAGGCCAATCTTGATCCGCTCGCAGCGGACTACACCGCCATCGGCGTCGACGTCTCCCTTACCGCCAATGCCGCGCAGTTGCTCAATTCTGTCCTGCACAAGAAGACCCCCGAAGACGTTGGCACCGTCAACAAGGTCACGCTGCTGGCACAAGCGGCGGCGGACCTGCACGCCCTCGTCAAGGGCATGCCCGAGGCCGAAGACGCCGTTGCGCTGACCACCGCCCAACTGACGGCCATCAAGACCCAGCTCACCAGACTCGGCGTGAGTGCTCCCGACGATGCCGTGCTGCCCGCGGTCATCGCTGCCCTGCGCCTGAGCCCTGCCGACGGGGAAAAGATCAATACGCTGGACAAGCTGCAACAGCTCGCAGACAAGGCCGCTGATGCACAACGCAAGATCAATCTCTACGCCGATGACGCCAGCAAACCCACACCGGTCAGCAGCGATTATTCCGACATGGGTGTGGACAAGGTCACCGCCAGCAACCTCGATGCGATCAATTCCGCGCTGGCAACCCCGGTCGTCGAATCCGCACAGACCGCCAGCCCGAAGCTGGTACAGGGCATCGTCAGCTCGTACGCAAGGATCCTGGCGGCGGCCGATGGCGTTGCAGGCAATGCCACCACACCGGCGAGCGCCCCGACCGCGCCCACGGCGGTGGATTACGAACGGGTAGGCATCAAGACCGAACTGGTCACCAAATTGAAGGAGGGTGATTACCCCTTGCTGGCCCTGCTCAATACCCTGGTCGATGCCACCAGCAAGGACAAGGTCCATACCGTGGCGCTGCTGCAGGAGCGTACCGAGATCGCCGACAAGATCATCGCCCAAGTCAGGGGCGCAACCGGCGACAGCAGGGTCAGCCTGCAGGAGCTGGAAAAGATCGGCATCACGGGATTGCAGGCCGACACATTCTCCGCCGTCCTCTCGGCACTGGCGGCCAGCAAGGATGACGGTTCGGAGGTGATCGGCCAGATCAGCGGCACCTTGCGCCTGCAGCAGCTGGCCAACAAGGCCCATGCCGCCATGCGCGTGCTGGAGAACTATGCCGACAACAAACAGGATGTGCCCGAGCCGACCAGCGACACCTACAAGGACGTCGGTCTTGACCTGAGCAAACACCTGCCGCTGGCCGGCAGCGCGGCCAATGCCGTGAGCGCCCTCAACAGCGCATTGCACACCACCGCCGTGACCAAGGCGCAGGTCAATCCGCCGACCAAGCTCAAGGAGATCATCGACAGCTACCAGAAGGTCCTGGCAGCAGCCAACGGGGCAGCGCCCGCTGATGGCAGCCTGAGTCCAGAAGCCACCCAGGTCACGGCCGAGGGACTGGGCAAGCTGGGCATCACCGGCCTGGCCGGGGCCTCCGAAGACCTGCTGGCCAACGTGCAGGCCGTGGTGGATGGCATGGCACGCGAGAAGGCGCTCGATGTGGCCAACCTGCAAAAGACCGTGGATATCGTATCCCGGATCAGCCGGCTGGCCGACGGCACGGCCGGCAATGCGACCGACGCTGACAAGTTCACCGATGCTATTGCCGAACTGGAAGCCGTCGGGATCACCGTCACCGACCCGGTCGTGGCGCAAGCAGCGGTCAGCGCCATCGATGCAGTGCGCTTCAGCGACATCAACAGCCCGAAGAAACTGCGCGCACTGGTGGAAGCTTATGAACGCATCCTGCAGGAAGCCAACGAAAATCCCCGGGCTGCTGGTGCTCCTCCAGAGGACAAGCAAGCGGACGCAACCCCAACGGCAGACCCCGGTGTGGAGCACTTCCGGGCCATTGGCGTGAAAGTAACGGGCGTTACCGAAACCCCCGTATCGCCGCAAGACCAGGCCGCCCGCCTGCGGCTGCTGGATGACGCACTCAAGTACAGGACCCGCTCCGAAGTCGATACCGTGGGCGAGCTGACCACCTTGGGCAAGGCCGTCGATGCGTTCATGACGCTGGCCGCCCAGGCTGCAGGCAGCACCACCAGCGTCACTGCCGAGCAGTGGCAGGCGCATGCGCATGCGCTGGGCATCGCCGGTATCGATACGGACACCGAGGATGGCAATCTGAATGAAGTGCTGGCAGCAATCCGCAACAAGGGCGTGAACACGATCGACAGCATCATCAAGCTGCGGGACATCGTCCAGAAGGTCAACGCCTCGGTGGAAGTGATTGCCGCCTATGCCGAAAACAACACCCATCCCGCTCCGACGGTGGAGAACTACACCCTGGCCGGCATCATCACTGCAACCGGCGTGCCGCTGGTGACCAACGACAACCTCGCCGCCATCAACAGTGCCATCGACAAGCTGAACCGCGACGATGTCAGCACCCGCCGCCTCATCAAGGCCGTGGTCAATGCCTACAACGCCATCCTCACAGCGGCCGATGGCGAGGCGTTCAACGACTCAGGCGCGACCCTCCCCGCGCTCGGCTACCTGACCATCGGCGTGCCGCTGGGCAGCCCTGCCATCGGCATGGGCACGCTGGTCGTCAGGCCGGACGGCTCCAAGAATTTGGAGAATGTGGACCTGGCCAAACTGGCCCTCTTCAACAACGTGGTCGGCAGCCGCAACAAGCCGGACGTCAGTACGCCCGACAAGCTCGAAGCCCTCGCCAAAACAGTCGCCGATCTCATTCGTACCGGACGCGAACAGGAAAACGATGCGGTCGTCAATGCGGGCGGCACCGCGCTGAGTATCGAGAGCCTGCGCAATCTGGGCCTGAGCGCCATCGATACCCCGGTGCGCCGCACGGCCTTCCTGAATGCGGTCAAGTACAAGGGCAACGGGGTCGACACCGCCACCGGTGAGCCCAAGACCGGCGATGCTGACAGCCACAAGGTCGATGGCATCGATACGCTGGCCAAACTGAAGCGGATCGCCGCCAGCTACAAGACCATCCTCGACCACGTGGGCGCAGGCGAGAGCGCGACCGCACCCACGCGCGAGGACTATCTGAACATCGGCGTGCAATTGCCTGCCCATGGCGGCCAACATGCGCTGCAGCTGTTCAACAGTGCCATTGCCGCGCAGGCCAGCGACAGCAACATCGACGACATCAGCAAGCTCAACAAGCTGGCGCTGACGGTGGACAAGCTCATGCAGATCGCGGCGGTGACCAAGGTGGCGGAGAAGTATCCCGACCAGTATCCGGAGGTAGCGATCACGCTGGAGGCCGATGCGCTCGCCAAACTCGGACTGAAGCGCATGAACGAGGCCAGCGTCGCCCTGCTGCTGGCCAAGCTGCAAACTACCGCTGACGACGGCAGTGGTGCCGCGCGCATCCAGGACCTGCAAAAGATGGCCGATGATGCCGTGGCGGCGCAAGCCAGGATCTTCAACTACGCCGAGACCAACACCGGCACCGCGCCCACCGTCGCAGACTTCGAGGCCCTGGGCCTGGCCCTGCCGCGCAACCAGCAGGACGAGCCGACGCCTTACCTCAACGCCATCAACGATGCGCTGCGCTCGCAGTCCATCGATGGCAGCAAGGCCAATACCCCGGCGCAGCTGCAAAAGCTCATCACCGCCGCCCAGCACGTAGTCGATGCCGCCAACGGCAACCCCAACGACGCCACGCCCAAGCCCAACGAGGCAGACTTCCTGGCCCTGGGCCTGGACCCGCAAAAAATCCGGGATGCCAAGACCACCGGCATCGCCTTCCTGGCCGATACGGTCGATGCCAGCACCATCGACCAACTGACCAAGGACAGCAGCGGCGCGCCCATCGCCCTGCCTGACCGGCTGGCGCAGTTGCTCGATCTGATCCAGTCCCTGATCAACACGGTCGCCGGCAGACCGGCCAATCCGCCGCTATCGCAAGATACGCTGAGCCAATTGGGAGTGCAGTTCCAGAACCTCCATCTCGACAGCAACGGCAAGCTCACCAACTGGCCGGCCATTCGCGCCGCCATCGCCGGCAGCAAGGGCGATGGCTCGGAGGTGAACAGCCTGATCAAACTGCGCGGGGTGGTAGAAAAAGCCGACACCTCCCAGGAAACCCTGCGCCAGTACGCCCAGACCAACATCGGTACCGCGCCCACGGTGGAGGATTACAAGAACATCGGCCTGGTCCGCATCCCCGCTGACCCCGACGCAGTGCGCTCGCCGCTGGTGAGCACCGACAACGTGGCCGCCGTCAACGCCGCCCTGCGCACTGTCAAGGTCACCGCCGCCAATGCCGATACACCGGAACATCTGAAGGAAGTGGTAGACGCCTATCTCGCCATCCTGGCGCGCGCCAACGGCCCTGCTGCGGATACAGGCACCGCCCTGACGCCCGATCACTTCAAGCGCATCGGTGCCGACATCACGGGCGTCACCGACGACAGCACCAGCCCCACCAACGCCGCCGTGCGCTCGCTGCTGGATTCGGTCATCGGCAGCAAGCTCCCGGCCGACGTGGATACACCGGCCAAGATCGAACGACTGGGCGTGCTGGTCAACAAGGTCATCGCCCAGGCCCGCACCCAGCCCGGCGACACCCAGCCCGATCAGATCACCGCCGCCGAACTGGCCGAGCTGGGCATTGCCGCACCCGAAGGCAGCCTGACCGATGCCGCCAACGCGCCAGCCGTGCTGGCTGCGCTGTACGCCATCCGCTTTGGTGCCGATGACGGCACGGCAGTCGACAACTTCACCGAACTGCGCGACGTGGTCCGCAAGGCCATGATTGCCTACAAGAAGATCCAGACCTATGCGGCGCTCAACGATATCCCCGCCGGTTTCCCCAATGATGCCGACCGTCCCAATGCCGACGACTTTGAAGCCATGGGCCTGGTGGCCCCGGCCAGCGTCAAGGCCGATCTGGCCGTAGGTGCCGCCGCCAGCCTGGCGACGGCGCACATCGGCGTGGCCGATATCGACACGCCCGAGAAGTTGCTGAAACTGCTGCAGAACTGGGACAAGCTGCTGACCCTGCCCGACGGCCAGCCCAACCAGCCGCTTGCCGCCGCCACGCGCGACGGCTTCAAGACGCTGCTGACGGCCGTCGGTGCGCCGGTCGCCGCCGGCACCAGCGACGCCGCCCTCGACCTGCTGCATTCGGCGCTGGATGTGATGGGCAATACGGCCCACATGAACACCCCGGCCAGGCTGCTCGCGCTGCTGGGAACGACCCAGGCCATCACCGATCTGGCCGGCCATCCGCAAGCGCTCTCTGCCGCTGCCCTGCCTGTGGGGCTGTTTGCGGCAGAGCTGATCAAACTGGGCCTGCTGCCGGAAGCCGCCACCAGCACCAACGGTGCCGCCGCCTCCGTGCTGGGCGCCATTGCCGCACAGGCTGGCCCTGCCGAGGTGGACAACATGGCCGAACTGCGTCCACTGGCCACGCTCGCCCTGGCTGCCCATGCCCGCATCACCGCCTATGCCGACAACGCCACGGCACCCGCCCCCACGGCAGCCGACTACGCCGCCATCGGCCTGGTCAAGAACGATGCCGCGCGCACCCCGCTGGTCACCACCGCCGACAACCTCGGCGCCGTCAACTCGGCCCTGGCCAGCGCGCCCATCAATGCTGCCCGTGCCGACGATCCCAGCCTGTTGAAAACCATCATCGATGCCTACCAGAGCATTATCGACTGGCACAACGGGGGCCAAACCATGCCGGTTTCCGGCGCCTATGAAGCCATTGGCGTCACCGGCCTGAACCCCAACGCCAAGACGCTGCTGGACGGCGGCGTGCGCAAACTGCCGCTGGAGAATGTGAAGCATCAGGCCAATTTGCAAAAGGCAGCCGACGTCGCCGCGCACATCGTGACCCTGGCCGATGGCACCGCCAACAGTGAAGACAACAGCCTGCCCCTGGCCGACGACTACGCCGCCCTGGGCCTGGACATGGGCCACAGCAGCCGCGCGCTGGATGCCGACGGTTCCGGTGCAGCCCTGCTGGGCAGCGTGCTGGACCGCAAGTCCTGGACCGACATCAACAGCCTGGACAAGCTGCAAACCCTGGCCGATACCGTCAACAAGCTCATGGACAAGGCCGCCAGCCGGACGGCACCGCTCCCCACGGCGGATGACTTCAAGGCCCTGGGCGTGGACATCTCCGGCAAGACCGCTGCCCAGAAAGAGGCCATCCTCGCTGCCGTGGGCACCAGCGGCACCGATGGACAAGCCATCAAGTCCGTCCACTTGCTGGAAGAACTGGTCACCAAGGCCATCACCGCCCTGGCCAAGATCGAAGCCTATGCCGGCACCAATACCGGCGATGTACCCACTGCCGATGACTACAAGGCCATGGGCGTAGCCGATGTCGATGCCAACAACCTGGCCGCCGTCAATGCCGCGCTCGCCAGCGTCAAGGTAGGCGCACCCGAGGCCGATACCCAGCCCGAGGTACAGGCCATCGTCAATGCCTACCGCAAGATCCTGGCCGCTGCCGATGGCGTGCGCGAGAGCGTCGATCCGGTCGGCACCGACCTGGTGCCGACCGCCGCCGAACTCGACCGCATCGGCGTGAACCTGGCACCCAACACCCCGCCCAGCCAGATCAGCCTGCTCGCCACCGCACTGGACGCCGTAGCCCGCAACAAGGTCGATACTCCGGCCAAGATCGAGATCATCAACGCCTCGGCCGCACGCCTCATCGGTGCTGCGGGCCATGCTGCCGATGCCGACGCGCTGCAATTGTCCGACTTTGAAAACCTTGGCGTGAACGGCCTGAGCGAAGACGTCATGATCTCGGTGCGCGGTCTCATCAGCACCAGCGCGGTGGAGAACATCAACACCAGCACCCGTCTGCAAACCGCCATCGACGGCCTGCTGAAGGATCTGAAACTGATCCGCAACTATGCCGACAACAAGCCCAACGAAGACGCTACCCTCGGCCCCACCGGCGTGGTACTGGAGCCTGCCGTCCACAACTACGCCAATGCCGGCGTGCAGCACGTGACCGCGACCAACCTGGTCTCCATGAACGCCGCCGTGAAGGCTCAGGGCAACGGCCAGAAGGTGGACAGCAAGCTCAAGCTGCAAGCCATTGCCGACGCCTACAACCACATCCTGCAAGCCGCCGATGGCGTGGCCGGCAACGTCGCGACCCCGATCACCCGTGCCGAACTGGTGACCATCGGCCTGGCCGACAACGTTCTGCCCGATCCCGACAAGGCCGACAGCACGCCACCGCAAAAAGCCCTGGCCCGCGCCACGCTGGGCCTGCTGCTGACCGCGCTGGATGCCCAGCCTTCCGATGGCAGCACCGTCAAGACCCCGGCCCTGATCGGCGACCTGCTCGCACTGGCTGGCAAGGTGGCCCAGTTCGCGGCCACCAATACCGCCACCGCACCCACCCTGGCCGATCTGGAAAAACTCGGCGTACGCCATCTGCTGGGCCAGCAAGGTCCGATCGCGTCCACCCTGCTGCTGGTCAACGACGCCCTGGGCAGGACGCCCGCTGACGCCCTCAGTGCGCTCGACCTGGGCAAGGTGCAGACCATCGCCACCGCCGCCTACAAGCTGCGCATGCTCACCACCAATGACGGCGTGGTGTCCGACAGCCTGCGCCCGACTGCCGAAGCCCGCGACCCCAACGGCCTGCCCACAACGGGCGCGCCACTGACCCGCGCCGAACTGCTGGCACTGGGCATGCAGATCGAGGACAAGCCCGCCAACATCAAGCTGCTCAATGAAGCGCTGGACAACCAGCGCGGCTTTGGCACCGTCTCCGATGTGAACAAGCTCAATGATCTGAACCTGGCCGATATCGTCAATCGCGTCATGAAACTGGCCGCGTCCGATCTCGCCGCCCCGGCTGTGGTCATCACCACGGCGGAATGGGCCAGGCTGGGCATCACTTCCACCGGTACGGGCGCCGTAGTGAACGGCGATTCGCTGGCCGCTTTCGAGGCCGCACTGAAGCTGCACCAGCCGGCCGACATGGACACCCTGGCCGAATTGCGCGAGCTCGCCAGCGCCGCCCACACCGCCTTGAACAAGATCAGGGACTACGCCCAAAGCGCCGCCGATGGCGTAGTAGCACCGGCCAACAGCGCCGGCCTGCCCACCTTGCCAGACTTCAAGGCCATTGGCGTGACCGGTGTGGACCGCTACAACAGCATCACCCCGGACCGCCCCGATCCGTTGCCCGAGGGCCTCTTCGCCCTGCTCTCCAGCCTGGCCAGCGCCGCCATCAGCGGTGCCGAAGCCGCCACGCACACGCAGATCCAACAGATCGTCGACAGCTACAACAAGGTGCTGGCACTGGCCGATGGCACGGCCAACCTCGCGCTTGCGACTGCGCCCGAGGTCGCCGACTACACCCGCATCGGCAGCAACCTGGGCAACGTCGCCACCAAGCCCGGCTACCTCACGCTGCTCAATTCGGTGATTGATCCGCTGACCGCACAGCAGATCGACACCCCCGCAGAAATCACCGCCCTGGCCGACAAGGTCAGCAAGGTGCTCGGCTACGCGGGCAGCATCAGTACCGGCTCTGCCACCCCGGCCCCCGCCGCCCCGCAGCGCGACGACTTCACCGGCCTGGGCATCACCGGCCTGGAAGCCGCCGACCTGCCCGCCGTCCTGGCGCGCCTGTCGCGTATCGACAATATCGAAACAGCCGGCATCACCCGTCTGGCCGGCCTGCAAGAGATGGTCACAAAAGCCGTGCAGGCGCAGGCCAAGGTGCGCAACTATGCCGACAGCAACGTCCCTGCCGATGCGCCGACGCAGCAGGATTATCTCGACATGGGCGTCCTCATGCCGAACCGCCCCGAGATCAACGACTACGCGGCACTGATGCTGGGCGCCCTCAACTCCACCCTGGCCGCACCGCTGGTCACCCGTGCCCAGGCCAACACACCGCAACAACTGGAGGCCATCCTCGCGCTCTACCACGGCAAACTGCTGCCCATGGCCGATGGCCGTAGCAACACCCCTTCCGACAAGCTGCTGACCGTGGCCGATCTGGACCTGCTGGGCGTGAACACCACCCAGTTCCAGCTGACCGAGGCCAAGCACCTGCGCCTGTTCAACGACATGGTGGACAACATGCCCGATGCCGCCAGCGTGGCGCAGGTCAGCCACCTGAATGTGCTGGCCGCACGTGCCGCCAAGGTCATCGCCATCGCCGACCAGGCGCCGGGTGATCTGGTGGCCGATGCCAACAAGTTCAGCGTCGAGGATTACCGCTACTTCATCGGTCAGAACGCCGCCCTCCAGCCGCTGGACGAGGTAGCGATCACCTACGCCCTGCAAAGCAAGACCAGCGGCGATGTGCTGACCGTCCAGACCACCAAGGATCTGATGGTGCAAGCCCCCTTGGCTTACGCCAAGATCCGCAACTATGCCGATGGAGTGGGCGCAGCGCCCGTACCGACCGGTGAGGACTACCGCATCCTGGGCATCAGCGACGTGCGCGAGGTGACGGTTACCAACAAGCCGGCCAATCTCGCCGCCCTGCATGCGGTACTGGAGCTGCCGGCCATCAACGCGGCCAGCGTCAATCCCCCGGGCAGGCTGCAAGCCATCGTCAACAGCTACAACAAGCTGCTCGCCCAGGCCAATGGCACTCCCGCCGATACTGCGGACGACAACCTGGCCGGCTTGCAGGACTTCAAGAACATCGGCATCAACATGGTCAGGCTCGAAGCCATGAGCAGCGAGCAATCCGGCAACGCGATCAAGCTGCTCAGTTCCATCATCGACAGCCGTGGCGTGGCTGACATCGATACCCCGGCCAAGATCCAGAACTTCGTCACCCTGTCCGAGAAAGTTGCACTTTTGGTCAAAGGCGACCGCAGCCAGCCCTTGAACGTGGCCGACTTCACCGCTCTGAACATTCCGGGTGTGAAGGACAGCAACATCGAACAGGTGCGCAACAAGATCGATGGCCTGCGCGACGATGGCCTGGACAGCAACACCTGGTCCAAGCTGGCCGATGCCGTCTTCACCGTTACCAACGTGCCGAGCCTGAACCCGGTCACCGCAGACAACATCATCAACAAGGCCGAACGGGAAGCCGGCGTTACCCTGACCGGCACGGCCGGCAGTGAGGATAGGGTCACCCTGCGCTTTGAAGATGGAAGCATCATGAAGTCGGACATCGTCACCGTCGATCCCCACAACGGCACCAAGCTGTGGAACTGGAGCTACACCCTGACCGAAGCCGACTGGACCAAGCTGGGTGCAGCCGGTGCCAACAACGTCAGGAAGAGCATCCACCTGCGATCGCACAGCACGCAGAGAGGCACCGACTCCATCGAAGTCACCGGAGAATTCTTCATCGATACCGTGGCCCCGTCCTTCAGCAGCCCGATCCGCCTGGAGGTGGACAGCGGTGTCCCGGGTGACCGCATCACCAACAACGGCAAGATCATCGTTCCCGCGCCGGAGGCGGGCGTGAACTGGAGCTACCAGATCGACAGCGGCGAATTTCAGACCGGCAGCGGCAACAGCTTCGTGGTCCCTGAGGGCCGGCACACGGTCACCGTGCGCCAGACCGATGGCGCAGGCAACAGCACCGCCCAGACCCTGACGGTAACGGTGGATACCACCCCTCCGCTCAAGTCCACCGTCGCGCTCAAGGACGATACCGGCGACCTGCCGAACGACTTCATCACCCGCACGGGCCTGGTCAAGGTCACCGGCCTCGAACCGGGCGTGAGGTGGCAGCACCGCAGCGGCATCACCGGTGCCTGGATCGATCACGGCCCGGCCGACGCCGCAGACACCGAACACATCGTGGACCTGTCTGCCGGCGCCGATGGCGAGCGCCGCATCGAGGTACGGCAGATCGATGCGGCGGGCAACGAAAGCCTCATCAGCAACGAGCTGGTCTTCACGCTCGACCGCACCGGCCCGGTGCTCACGCTGCAACTGGCGCAGGATACCGGCACCGCTGGCGACGGCATTACCTACAATGGCACGGTGCAGGTCAATGGCCTGGAAGCCGGGCGCGCCTGGACTTACCAGATCGATGGCGGTGAATGGATTGAGGTCAGCGCAGGCCTGAACACCGTGGTAGTCCCCGGCCTGAAAACCGGCAGCACGGATGGCCTCAGAAAGGTCCGCGTCAAGCAGACCGATGCTGCCGGCAACGAGACCGTGAGCAGCGAACTGTCCTTCACGCTGGACACCATCGATCCCGTCTTCACTACCGACATCAGGTTGCAGCAAGACACCGGCATCCGGGACAACGATGGCATCACCAGCAATGGCCGGATCATCGTGCCCGCACCGGAAGCCGGTGCCACCTGGAGCTACCGCATCGATGACGGCAGCTTCCGGAACGGCGGCAGCAGCAACAGCTTCGAGGTTCCCGAAGGCAGGCACAACGTCACCGTGCGCATGACCGATGTGGCGGGCAATAACGCCGAGCAGACCAAGACCGTGACCGTGGACACCCGCGCACCCGCTGCACCAACCCTGAGCCTGGTCAGCGATACGGGAGACCTCAACAACGACCGCTATACCAGCAACGGCAACGTGCGTGTGAGCGGACTGGAACCCGGCGCCAGCTGGAAATACAAGATCGGCGCCAGCACCTATCTGCCCGGCAGCACCACCAACAGCTTCGATGCCACTCCCGGCTCGGACGGTGAACGTCAGGTCAGCGTGATCCAGATCGATGAGGCCGGTAACGAAAGCGTCGCCGCCGAACTGAACTTCACCCTGGACCGCATCGGCCCCTCGCTGGTCTTGAGCCTGCTCAACAAGACCGGCAGCACGGCAGCGGCCATCACCCGCGATGGCACCGTCAAGGTCGATGGCCTGGAAGCAGGCCGCGCCTGGCAATACCAGATCGGTGAAGGCACATGGCAAAACGGCAGCGGCACGAGCTTTGTGGTGCCCGGTGCCAATGCCAGCGGCGGCAGCGATGGCGTGAAGAAGGTACGCGTCCGTCAGACCGATGTGGCAGGCAACGAGAGCATCACGCCGCAATTTGAATTCACCCTCGACACCACTGCGCCCGTCAAGCCGGTGCTGGCGCTGGTGCGCGATACGGCTGGCGTGGTCGGGAGCAGTGTCATCACGCTCGACACCGACAAGATCACCAGCGATGGCCGCGTGCGCATCAGCAATATCGAAGCCGGTAGCAAGGTGGAATATTCCCTCAACAACACCGACTGGCTCGTGCTCACGGGTGACACCCTCACCCTCACTGGCGATGGCAGCAAACAGGTCTGGATGCGGCAGACGGATGTGGCGGGTAACGTCAGCACGGTCAGCGACAGGTTCGACTTCACGCTGGACACCGTTGCCACCAAGCCCAGCGTGCGGCTGGTCAATGACACGGGCGACACGCGCTTGCCGGGTGTCGCCACCGACAAGCTCACCCGTGACGGCACCGTGGAAGTGCTGGGACTGGAACCCGGCGCCACCTGGCAATACAAGCTCGACGACGGCAACTGGCAGAACGGCAGCAGCACTACCCTCACCTTGGGCGGCAGCGAAGGCACCAAGCGCGTAGTGGTGCGCCAGACGGACAAGGCGGGCAATGCCAGCGCCGAGAGCGAGGCGCTTGAGTTCATCCTTGACCGGATCGCACCGGTCGCACCCACGCTGAGCAAAGTCGCGGCTGTGCTCTCTGGCGGAAAAACCTATTCCAAGGACAGAAGCTTCACCGTTTCCGGGCTGGATGCGGATGGCCTGGCCGAATACCGGCTTGGGGACGGTGCCTGGGTCCGCCTGACGGGAAATTCCTTCACCTTGCCTGCAACCCAGGCGGATGGGGAGTATCGCGTTGCCGTGAGGCAGAGCGACAAGGCGGGCAATGTCAGCCCCAATGCAGAGGTCACTTTTACGTTGGATACCGTGGCCTCTGCACCAACGCTGCAACTCAACAACCCTGCTGGCACCAATCCGGCAGGCGAAGCACTGACCACGGCAGCGAGCTTCGTGCTTTCCGGCGTGGCGGAGAAAGGGGCGCAGGTCACCGTACGCAATGGTAGCAAGGAGGTCGGTACGGCAATAGCCTCGGTCACGGATGGCAGTTGGTCGCTCACGGTCAACAGCACGCTGGAAATCACCGGCTTGCGCCGTGTGGATGGCGAGCTCAGTGCGGCCAATGGGGTATATCAGTTGCTGACTTTGGGTCAGGTGAGTGCGCTGCCGGCATTCCATGCGGACTTCAGCATCAGCGGCAACAACGTCATCGACACCTCCCGTCCGGCATACCGGATGACAACTGCTATCGGCGAAAACTGGTACCTCTGGAGCGCCCTCAACGGCGACTATCGCATCTCACGCCAGAGTGGTGCAGACGAATGGCATCGGGAGATTCTGAATTCACCTGAGCAGACTGCCTTCCCCGAAAACACCACCAGCTTGATGGCGATGAATACCAACTTCGCTACCGTGCAAACGGAATTGGAAACCAACGGTAGCAGTACGCACCAGCGTCTGCTCAAGCGATCCGACATCAGCCTGATCAGCAGCAACAGTCCACGTGCTCTGCACGAATTCAGCGCCACGCAAACCGATGTGGTCGGCAATACCAGCGTCGCCAGCGCAACACGGAAGGTACGCATCGACACCCTCCCCCCTGCGCTGCTCGATATGGATGCCAGCACCGCAGGCATACAAGGGGCTTCAACGCTGGAATTTACCCTGTCGCAACTCAACACCGGGATCAATCTTGTGGGCAACGTAGCGCCGCCGGAGAGTACCGATATTGAAACCATCCTCGTGCGCTTTACCGCGCAGGGCAGCAATCGCGCCACCAATCAACTCATGGTGAGCGGCACGACCCTGTTCATGAAAGACAATCTGGCGCTGCTGAATAACCAGACCATCGGAACGGTGAGCGGACTCAGTTTCAGCTATGACGCAACCGGGGCTACGCTTACTGTACGCAAATCAAACGCTCTGCAGGCACTGACCGGCAATGAAGTCGAGCGCATTCTGGAAGCGATCAAGATCAAGAACACGGCGGGGAGCATCGCCAGCGGCGAGCGCTACCGTGCCGAAGTGGTCCTGCAAGACATTGCAAAGCAGAACGGTATCCTGTCGTCGGTGACCTCGCTCAACATCGTCAATAATCAACCGATGTTGGATATGGACACCAGCTTGGCCGGGGTTCAACATCAATCAAAGGTCAAGTACCAAAACATCCGCGAACCACGTACAGCCTTTGTGACGGATCTCACAGCCACATCTTCCGCAAATGAAATTCGAATCAGCAAGCGGGGCTTCGACGAAGGGCAGAACTTCTTCACCGATCAGGAGCAGATTGAGGTGGACAACGGCTCGAATGTCTCTGGAGGGGGCATAGGTGTTGTGGAGAGAATCGTCCTTTACGACAACAATACTCCCTTCGTAGGAACGATAGGAGGGGTATCCAACGTCCGCCTCAACGTGAATTCGAACTCAGGCATTATCGGCATAGTGCGCAACGGTGGTGGAGAGTTTAGCGCTAACGAAATTGTGGCGATCATAAAGCACATCCATTTCATCTCATTGAGTAGCAACGAAAATCAGTTCGATCTTTCTCTCGTTAAAAATGGTGTAGCGGGGCCGGTCTCTTCTGTCTATGTAACTACACGTAACTTCGCCCCTCCACTAGACCTCGACGCCACCACCGCCGGCACCCAATTGGTCGCAACCCGCATCATCAATCTGGCCGGTCAAACGGAAGGCGCCAGCCTGTTCGCCAAGCCCATCGCCACGCCAAGAGACGACGATACCAAGAGCATCCAGTTGAGCTTCACCAACGGCACGCTGGCCGTCACGCTGGACAAGCTGGTCCTGGGCAGCTACACGCTTGCCTTCGATACCAGCGCACCGGCCAACCTGGTGCAAACCATTGCAGGCGTGCGCGACGTGGCCATCAGCTACACACGCACATCCGGTAGCGCCAACATCCCGCCACTGGTGCTGACCAAGACCGACGGGAGCAGCTTCACCAGTGAGCAGGTCAAGGCCGTGCTGGAAGGGCTGCAATTCAAGACCACCTCCACCGACGCCACCGCCCGCCTGATCGACATCACCCTCACCGATCAGGCCGGCAACACCAGCGCACCGGCGCGCGCGCGCATCACGCTGGACCGCGACCCGCCGCCACAGACCTTGAGCTTGGCGATCGTCAACGACAATCAGGTCAGCTACGATGTTCTGGAGTTCAATGGTGGATTCGGGGCGAACAATACTTTCGTGTTCAACAGTGAGGATGATCCTCTCAACATTCCCCTTCCCAGCGGAGTTAGTGCGGCGGATTTCCTCAAGAACATCCGCGGCCTGTCGGCGGTCTGGGGCGGCAAAGGAATTGCCGCAACCAGTAACAACGATGGTGCCAACCTGTTGAATGAGAACGTCAAGAGCTATCTTGGCTTCAATGTCCCGCCGCGCAATGATGTGTCATTTTCCTTCAGCCATCAGGGGGGCACCTACGTCAAGGGCGATTTCCTCAAGTTCGTGGCCAGCGCTGGCGGATTGACGCTCCATAACCTGCGTTCGTTCAACCGACAAGATAGCGACCTCTACAACTTCGACGGTACCAACACAGCCAGTGCCGGTGGTCTCTACGCCATTGGCAAGATCAAGCTGCTCTATGAGGTGTCCACCACCGCGACCACGAATACGCCCACCTTCTCTATCGGTTTTGATCACCGAAATGCCACCGTAGGCGGTCTGATGGAGATCTATGATGGCTCCCGTCTGGTCGCCAGCAAGCGCCTCACGGCGGCCGACATCAACGACACCGATCAAATCCGGCTCACTGTGACGGAGAGCCTCAGCAAGGGAGAGCACCAGTTCACGGCCAAGTACAGCGAAGTCTCGGGGGATGAAAGCAAGACCGAGGTGGCGGTCCCGCTGAACGTAACCCGAGAGGGGGTGCTGCCCTTCCTCAGTGATCTGAAGGTGCAATTGCCTTACCCCTCGGCAAAGCCTGCGCAGGCCTTGGGAACGTCCAAGAGCTCCTATGCGGTCTTCGTCGATCCTGACGCACCGGGCCGCACCAACAACTACGAACAAGGGCCAACCATCACGGGCAAGGTCGGTACGCTGCTCTCCAATGGCACCGATGCCGGAGGCACGTATCTGGTGCAGGTGAGCATGGGGGGCAAGCTGCTCGGTTTTGATGTGGTCAGCGGCGGCAATTTCACCGTCAGGACCGGTGCCAGCCAGCTTGCACCGGGCTTCTATGACGACCTCAGCGTGACGGCCACCAACATCACGCCCAACAGTGAGCACAAGGGCATGGTCAACAGCGTGCAAGGTCTGGCACTGGGCTACTACTGGGCGCCGCAATCACTGGGCAACGTCAAGGGCGGGGCCGGCAACGATGAAATACTGCTCGGCCGCACTGCCGGAGGTGCTGCGACAGAAATCGAGACCGGTAACGGACAAGATGTCCTGACCCTCTCGAACCTGGGCCGCACAGGCTCTCTGGAGGCGACCATCACGGATTTCAGACTGGGCACGGACAGGATCAGGATCATGGCTGGCAACGGGAATAACGGCCTGACGTATAGGGACATCAGACTCGACAACCTGGAGAATTTTGCCCCGGCTAGCCAGCAGAGCGCATCCGGAACCGGCACCAAGCTGGTGATCGATCTGGATGGCCTTGCTGGCGGCGACAAGTACACCCTCTACTTGCAAAACGTCACCTACAACGCAAGCAACACGCACACCCTTTTCGGCGTGTGATCTGAACCAAGCTTGACCTGCAGCACCCCGGCCCACGCTTCACGGGCCGGGGCCCTTGCTGCCCCCATCATCGCAACAGAGAAAGGAAGGAGACCAATGTATGTCCCGAACAATAGGCGACGGCCGCAATTTCTGGCGGCCCGGCAACGAAGACCTCCCCATGCTGGTGGAACGCCTCTACGCCCAGCGGGAGGACCGCGCCTGGCTGAGCCTGCCGGAACATGTGGAAACCAAGCATGCCCTCCCCTCGCTGGAGCGGCAGGAAGCCGGCATCGCCCTGCCCCGGCTCACCGATAGCGACTACTGGAACAGCGCACTTCTGCTGCCGCCGGATTGGATCAATCCCTCATCGCTGCCAAAGGCATCCTCCCCGCCTCGCCACACATGACCCACACCCGCCCCCATCCTGAACCCGCACCATCATGGACTCACACAAAATCGCCATCGGCCAACGCCTGCGCATGATTCGCCTGAGAATGGGCATCAGCCAGAATCTCTTCGCCCGCGCCTTGAACACCGCGCCCAATCACATCTGCCAGATCGAACGCGGCCGCTGCGTTCCCGGCAGCAGGCTGCTGTGCCTCATGCGCGAGCAATTCGGCATCGACATCACCTGGCTGCTCAGCGGCCACAGCGCGAGCACCAGCAGCAGCCTGCTCAAGCGCGAAATCGCTGCGTTGGTGGCCGACTACGACCGCGCCGATGCCAACGGCAAAGCCTTCCTGATCTATACGGCGAGCTTCCTGGCCGAAGGCAAGGAACAAAAGCCAGGAACGATCCCCACAAAAAAAACAGGCAGGTGATGGCCTCTCGCCACCACCTGCCTGTTCGCATTCACTGACCTTGTCAACGGCTGGCCGGACAAACCAGCTTGCCTCGACCGATGCCACTGGCGAACTTCAAGAGACCGCCAGCCCCATCCGAGACTCACTCACGCGCGTCGCCACCCTTCGGGTAAACCTTCACCAACACGATCTTCGGCCCCGACATGCGCTTGATGACCACATCAAAGGCCGCGAACTCGATCTTCTGTCCTTCCTTGGGCAAGTCGCCCAGCTTCTCCATCACCAGGCCGCCGACCGAGTCGATGCTGTCGTCATACTCGATGTCGATGCCCAGCATGTGTTCCAGCGTCACGATGGGCAGGCTGCCCTTGCCCAGCAAGGTACCGTCGTCCTGACGGCTCCACTCGCCGGTGTTGTGGCGGAATTCGTCGCGGATCTCGCCCACCAGGAAGCTCAACATGTTGTCCAGCGTGATGAAGCCCTGCGGCGGCTGGCCCTTCTTGCCGATGATGGCAAAGTGCGGCATGCCGGTACGGAAGCGCCGCAGCAGGTCCAGTGCCGGCAAGGCCGGCGAGATGAACTGCACGGGACGCAGGTAATCCTTCAGGTTGCTGATGGCGCGGCCATCCTGCTGCGCCAGGAAAACATCCTTCAGGTGCACCAGGCCCAACACCTGCTGGCGCTCGGCATCGAAATAGGGATAGCGCGAATAGCGGTTGCGGTAAATGATGTCGAGGTTTTCTTCCAGGCTCTTGTCATCGCCCAGGGAGACGATCTCGCTGGCCGGACGCATGATGTCGGCCACGTCCAGTTCGGCAAAGTTCAGGCTCTGCGCCAGCACGTTCCACTCGTCGCGGGTGAACTTGCCACTCTTGCCGCTCTTGCCGCCTGCGCGCAGGATCAGCTTGAGTTCGTCCGAGGAATAATGCGCATCGTGGCCGTGGCCCGCACCCAGGCCGGCCACGCGCAGCAGCCAGTTGGAGCTGGCATTGAGCACCCAGATCAGCGGATACATGCCCCAATAGAAACCATACAGCGGCACGGCACACCACAGGCCCAGCTTCTCGGGGCTGCGGATGGCCATCGACTTGGGAGCCAGTTCACCGGCCACGATGTGCAGGAAGGAAATGACGAAGAAGGCGAATACGAACGACACGCCGTGAATCAGCTCCTGGTTGGTCACGCCAACCAGCGAGAAGAGCGGCTCCAGCAAGCGGGCGAAAGCGGGTTCACCGATCCAGCCCAGGCCCAGCGAGGCCAGGGTGATGCCCAATTGGCAGGCGGAGAGATAGGCGTCCAGCTGGTTGTGGACCACGGCCAGGATGCGGCCGCGCATGCCTTGTGTCTTTGCGATGGCCCGGATGCGCGTTTGACGCAACTTGACCAGACTGAATTCTGCTGCAACGAAAAAACCGTTCAACGCAACCAGGAAGAAGGCTGCGACGATCAGCAATATGTTTTCCAACGAGGGTTCCTATCGGGGTTGTCAAAGGGCCCGGACACCATGAGCCGGTCCGGACTGCGTAATTTACCACGGGTAGAAGCGGTTGCCGGCCTTATTGCAATAATGCAATTTTCATGGCACCCCACGCGAGCCAAATTTATCAAAAAGGACGAGACCGATCTAACACGTGACGCAAGCGTCTGCGAACGCCCAAAGAGCGGGATTACGGAAAATGCAGACGTTGCCAGAGGAGAAGGAGGATTTGCGAATCTACTATTGCGGGGCTTGAATATGATTCAAGCCCCGCAACCAAATTGGTAGAATCAGACGGCCTAGAGGTCAGCAGAATGACTGGAGCTACTCCTAGTCACTGACATGCCGCGATTATATCCCGGCTTTGAAAAACGATGCAATATTCCCCCGTTCTTTATGAACGTCAACACATACTGACCATGACTAAACAGCCTTTGCAGAAACTTTTTGACGCGATGTATCACGGCAAATATAGCTTCGAGGATTTTTTGCAAAGCCCGGTCGAGAAAAATTACGAGGTCATCGCACCGACAGAGCCGGGCGGGCGAAGATTATTCAAGCCTAAAGAAAATCTCAAGACCTATCATCGATTTCTGAATTTGTTCCTCTTTGAATTCTTACCAGTCAACGATAGAGTTGTCTTCTCCTATCGCAAAGGCTTCAGTGCATTACATGCGGTGCAAAAGCATGCCAAAAGCAAATTTTTCTATCAAACCGATATTCAGGCGTTCTTTGACTCGATTGATCGCGCTTTGACCGAAAAAGCCATTTTGTCCGGCCAGGCGAACTGCCCTATCTCCGACTTGGACATTCACCTCGACAGAATTGTGGACCTGGTGTGCATTGATAATTCTCTGCCCGTCGGCCTTCCTGCATCAGCACCGCTGAGCAACGCAGTCCTGCTGGACTTCGACAATGAGTTGGAACGCAGCTGTCTCGAACGGGAACTCTGCTACTCGAGGTACGCTGACGACATCATCATTTCCGGGCACCGGCAGGTTGATGTCCAAGAGATAGGACAATCAGTGCAAGAAAAATTACATCAGTTCTCATCAAAGAATTTCTCGATTCATGAAGGAAAGACCCGTTATTTCCACGTAGGAGGAAAGATAAAAATCCTTGGAATGACGATTCTTCCAAACGGGAAGATCA
Source organism: Herbaspirillum sp. CAH-3 (assembly GCF_009668275.1). Lineage (NCBI taxonomy): Bacteria > Pseudomonadati > Pseudomonadota > Betaproteobacteria > Burkholderiales > Oxalobacteraceae > Herbaspirillum > Herbaspirillum sp. CAH-3. Next base: position 169,500 of record NZ_VSWE01000008.1, read on the forward strand.
GCATCGATTCCAAGAAGAAAAAAGATCTTGAGGTGCTCCTGTTCTTCTACTTGAACGATAAGGAACGATTCAGAAAGATCGTGAATCAGGCTAAGAATCGCACGGAAACAAGTAGAGAATTAAGCGATGACGATTACGTTGCATATTTAAGCGGGACCATCAATCACGTAGACTCTATCGATCCGGACTATACGGACAAGCTTCGCCGAAAATTTGGCACGGCCACGATTGACGCACTCAAGCACAGCGGCTTTTCAAAAGAAAAATGAAACTGGCCATCTCGATTCGCAACGTACAGCACGTCAAATGTTTCGACTTCTCTTTCGATCTGAAGGACAAGTCGCTGCTGTGCATTACCGGAAAAAATGGTTCTGGAAAGACCACGTTATTCAAAGCCATCGGCAACCTCTTGAATGCCGATACATTTTCCAGAACCAGTGCCGCAAGAATCGTCAGCGAACACAGCACCATCCGCTACGAGATCGATGGAGAGCCCATCGCATTTACTTACAACAAAAAGCTCAAAGCACTCGATTCACGCACGACGCTACCGAGATCAATCAAAGAAAAATTATCAGTAGAGTTACCCATTCCTCATGGAGAGCGCTTTAATTTTTTCCAAAAGATCAGCGGCATTGACGAAGACCTGCGACGGCAGATCGTACTTCAGAAATATTCACATCCTGAAGAATTGATCAGCTTTCTCAAGGCCATCTATAACACGTCAAAGTTTGACAATCTTGTGGAGATCACAGTGAAAGATGTTCCTTATTATGTGATCCCCTACGACGGCGACTACTATCTCAGAGAAGACTACTTCAGCTCAGGCGAGTACTTCTTGATCAGCCTGTATCGCAGGATAAAGTCGGGCTACATGGCTATCTTCATCGACGAAATCGATATTTCCCTCGACGCAGCGGCACAAGTTCGCCTGGTCGAGTGGCTGAGAAAATTCAAGGAGAGATACCAGACCAAATTCATCTTCACTACCCATTCTCTCGCGATGATGCGGACCGTCTCTGATGAACTCTTCTACATGGAAGAACAGCCGGACGGCACCACGACAATTGAAAGACGATCCTACGGATTCGTGAAAAGTACGTTGTTCGGGTTCAACGGATGGGAAAAATACATATTGACCGAGGATGAGGTACTAAAAGCCTTTCTTGAACATCTGATCAATCAGCACTGCATACGACCGTTTTATCAATTCAAAATTATTTATGTCGGCGGGAGCAAGAATACGACTGACTTGATGCAGCGAAACAAGACTGAAAAATTCCTGACCGACGAATATAGAAACGTCATCGTTGTATTGGATGGTGATCAGAAGAAGACTGCCCTTTCCAAGAAAGAAAACGTATTCTTCATCCCGATGGAAAGCGTCGAGAAGGAGCTTCTGGCGAGGTGCCTTGCTGGTGAGTTTTGGGATACCAGAAAACTCCAAGTGCTGATTCCAGATCACAAGAGGATGGCCGCTTTCATGCGTGGAGAAAATGGCGAAAAGGGAGCTTCGTTCAAGAGCGCCCTTTACTCTCTCCTGCTGTTCATCAAAAAGAACAAGAATACCGAGTTGCGTCGAAAGCTGAGCGCAGCAAAAGGAGAACCCATCAAGGAACGGGATTTTTCAAATGCGGGAAAAAAGCTGTTCACGCATCTGACCCGGTACGAATACACTCAACAGCAAATCTTTGATTTTTTGATTGAGAAGAACCCGGAAGCGATTTCGTCGCTGCGACGAGCGATTGATCAATTTCTTGCTTCGCGCCACGGGTCCGACTCAAGATAAGTCATTGATCGGGCTCACTCTATGCAAAGCCGTCACGCAATCAGAAATTCTCCAGCACGATCTTCCCCTTGGCCTTGCCCGACTCCAGCAGCGCATGGGCGCGGCGCAGGTTCTCGGCGCTGATGCGGCCGTAATGCTCGCCCGTGGTAGTGCGCAGCATGCCTTCGTCGAGCAGTTGCGCCACCCGTTGCAGCAGCTCATGTTGACGGATCATGTCAGCGGTCTGGAACAGCGAGCGCGTAAACATCAATTCCCAATGCAGCGAAATGCTCTTGCGCTTGAGCGGCACCGCGTCCAGCGTGGCCGGATCGTCGATGAGGGCCAGCTGCCCTTGCGGCGCCAGTGCGTCGATGATCTGCGCATAGTGCTGGTCGGTATGGGTCAGGCTGATGACGATATCCACTTCCGGCAACCCCAGCTGCTCCAGCTGCGGCTTGAAGGGCTGGCTGTGGTCGATCACGTGATGCGCGCCCAGCTCGCTCACCCATTGCGCAGTTTCCTTGCGCGAGGCGGTGCCGATGACGGTCAGCTGCGTCAGCTTGCGCGCCAGCTGGGTCAGGATGGATCCCACGCCACCGGCGGCACCGATGATCAGCAAGCGCTTGCCCTGTCCCTCTCCCTCTTTCACACCGACGCGGTCGAACAGCAGTTCCCACGCAGTAATCGCGGTCAGGGGGATCGCCGCGGCATCAGCGTGGCCCAGGCTGGCGGGCTTGCGGCCGACGATGCGCTCATCCACCACGTGCAGTTCACTGTTGGCGCCGGGGCGATCGATGGCACCGGCGTAGAACACTTCGTCGCCCGGGGCAAAGAGCGTGACGCCCGCACCGACCGCACGTACCACGCCGCTCACATCCCAGCCCAGTACGCGGGCTTCGCTGGCGCTGGCGCGGATCTTGGTATCGACCGGATTGACGGAGATGGCGTTGACTTCGACCAGCAGGTCATGCTCGCCGGGAACCGGATCGGGCAAAATGGTCTCGGTCAGGGAGGCCGCATTGTCGATGGCCTGGGCTTGCGGGTTGGTGATGATGGCTTTCATGGCTAAATCCTTCACGTTGAAGATCAATGGATGCAGGCATCTTAGGACAGCGCCCGCCCGACAACCACTCCCGGACCCGCGAAAGAGTTTCTTCATACAAGCGAAAATCCGGCCCCATCCAGCACCGGTCGCGGCTTCAGGCCAGATGCGGCTTGATCACGGCAGCCAACTTGTCAAAGGCACGTGCGATCTCCTCATTGGGCACGCTCGCATAGCCCAGCAGCAGGCCGCGCCGCGCGCCGCGCGCATGCATGTAGTAACGCGACAGCGGCCGCACCACGATGCCGGCCGCCAGCGCCTCTTCGCAGATGAGCACGTCGTCGCATTCCTGCGGCAGGCCCAGCACCAGGTGCAAGCCGGCTTCGCCGCCGGTGATGGTCATCTTCTCGCCGAAGTGGCGATTGATGGACTGCTGCAGCAGTCGTAGCCGCTCGGCATAGAGCACGCGCATCTTGCGGATGTGCGAAGCAAAGTGGCCCTCGGCCATGAAGTCGGCCAGCGTGGCTTGCAGGAACACCTGGCCGTTGCGATAGAGCTCGGCGATGCCGGTGGCAAAGGCCTTGGCCAGTGACTCCGGCACCACCAGGAAGCCGATGCGCAATCCCGGGAACATGATCTTGCTGAAGGTGCCCATGTACAGCACCCGGTCCTGCGTATCCATGCCCTGCAGCGACGCCAGCGGACGGCCGCCGTAGCGGAACTCGCTGTCGTAGTCATCCTCGATGATCCACACCTTGTGGGTGGCCGCGTACTCCAGCAGCATGCGCCGCCGCGACAGGCTCATCACCATGCCCAGCGGGTACTGGTGCGAGGGCGTGGTGCAGATGAAGCGCGGCGGCCGGCGCAGGTTGGCCAGGCGCATGCGCATGCCTTCCTGGTCCACCGCAATCGGCACCGACTGGATGCCCAGCGAATTGAGCACGCTGCGTGTGCCCCAGTAGCACGGGTCTTCCACCCAGGCGGTATCGCCATGTTCGCCCAGCAGCTTGACCACGATGTCGATGGACTGATGAATGCCGGTGGTGATGAGCACCTGCGAGGGCGTGCAATTGACCGAGCGCGCCACCCGCAGGTACTCGGCGATCTGCTCGCGCAGGCCGGCATAACCGGCACCAGGCCCGTAGGTCAGCAGGTCCGAATTGGAACGGCGCCAATGCTTGTTCTGCAGGCGTCCCCAGATCTTGTGCGGCACGCAGGTCACGTCGGGCACGCCCGGCATGAAGGCCCCCCATTGGCGCTCGCCCACGCCGGCTTGGCGTGTGAGCAATGCGCCGCGCGCCGACAGTTCCGATTTGCCGGAAGGATCGGTCAGCGGCTCCTTGCGCTCCACCGCCTCGGGGATCTGGTCCGGCGCCGTATCGGCCACGAAGGTTCCGGCACCGGTGCGGCTCTCCAGATAACCCTCGGCCAGCAATTGTTCATAGGCATAGGTCACCGTATTGCGCGAGGTGCCCAGCTCCAGGGCCAGGTCGCGCGAGGACGGCAATTGCATTCCCGCCGGCAGCGTGTGGGCCAGGATGGCTTCACGGATCAACTGATAAATCTGGCGGTTGACGGGCATGCGCTCGCTGCCAGGCTTGGCGTTTTTGAGGGCCTTCGCTGCGCCGCTTTCGCGGCTGGCTGCCGCCTTGCCCTTGCCCGGCGCGGCCTTGGCGGGACTGCGATTGATGCGCAGCAGCAGATAGTCGGACAAGGAGGCGAGTTTCAAGTGGCACCATCAAATAATTGAAATTGGCTCTATATTACAGTGCCACTGGGGTTTTATATTGTTTCCCGATTCAGCAATTTCCTGCACATTTCCGCGCCCTGCGGCGCATTCAACGAAGCAAGATCGGAGCAAGCCATGACCAGCAAGGCCACCAACCAAGAGCTGCAACAACGAAAGAACGCCGCCACCCCGCGCGGTGTGGGAGTGATGTGCGACTTCTATGCCGAGCGCGCGTCGAACGCCGAACTGTGGGATGTGGAAGGCCGCCGCTTCATCGACTTCGCCGCCGGCATTGCGGTGCTCAACACCGGCCACCGCCATCCCAAGCTGCTCGACGCCATGCGCGCCCAGCTCGACAAGTTCACCCACACCGCCTACCAGATCGTGCCCTACGCCAGCTACGTGGAACTGGCCGAGCGCATCAATGCGGTGACGCCGGGCAACTATCCCAAGAAGACTGCCTTCTTCTCCACCGGCGCCGAAGCGGTCGAAAACGCCATCAAGATCGCCCGCGCCTACACCGGCCGTCCCGGCGTGATCGCCTTCGGCGGCGCTTTCCATGGCCGGACCATGATGGGCATGGCGCTCACCGGCAAGGTCGCGCCCTACAAGCTGGGCTTCGGTCCCTTCCCCGGCGAAGTGTTCCATGCGCCCTTCCCCAGCGCCTTGCACGGCATCACCACCGAGCAAGCGCTGGATGCGGTCAAAGCCCTCTTCAAGAATGACATCGAAGCCAAGCGCGTGGCCGCCATCATCCTGGAACCGGTACAGGGCGAAGGCGGTTTCTATGCCGCCCCGGCCGACTTCATGCGCGGGCTGCGCGCCATCTGTGACGAGCACGGCATCCTCTTGATCGCCGACGAAGTGCAGTCCGGTTATGGCCGTACCGGCAAATTGTTTGCGATGGAACATTACGATGTCCTGCCCGACCTGATTACCATGGCCAAGAGCCTGGCCGGCGGCATGCCGCTGTCGGCCGTCAACGGCCGCGCCGAGATCATGGACGCGCCCGCTCCCGGCGGCCTGGGCGGCACTTATGCCGGCAACCCGCTGGCCGTGGCGTCGGCGCTGGCGGTGCTGGAGGTGATGGAAGAAGAAAAGCTGCCGGCCCGTGGCCAGCGCCTGGGTGACAAGCTGCAGGAACACCTGAACGAATGGCGCTCGGCCGTGCCGCAGATCGCCGAAGTGCGCGGCGTGGGCGCGATGGTGGCGGTGGAGTTTGCCGATCCGGCCACCGGCAAGCCCGATGCCGAGTACACCAAGAAGGTCCAACAGCATGCGTTGAACAACGGCCTGCTGCTGCTGACCTGCGGCAGCTACGGCAACGTGATCCGCTTCTTGTTCCCGCTGACGATTCCCGATACCGTCATGGACGAGGCGCTGGGCATCCTGGCCAAGGCGATCAAGCTGGCCTGAGTCTTGCATTGCAAGGCAGCTTTCAGAACAGGGTAGACGGGCCGGACCAAGACTCCGGCCTGCGTAGAAGAGAGGATCGATGATGGCAGCTCATGCAATGAAGCAATCGGCGCAAGCACCCGCGCCGGCCGCCGCCAGCGGCACTGACGTGCTGGTGCAGTTCTGTGGCGTGAAGAAAACTTACGACGGCGAAAACCTGATCGTCAAGAACCTGGATCTCGACATTCGTCGCGGTGAATTCCTGACCCTGCTGGGTCCGTCGGGCTCCGGCAAGACCACCTGCCTGATGATGCTGGCCGGTTTCGAATTCCCGACCGGCGGCGAGATCCGCCTCGATGGCCAGCTGCTCAATCGCGTGCCGCCGCACAAGCGCAACATCGGCATGGTGTTCCAGAACTATGCGCTGTTCCCGCACATGACCATCGCGCAGAACGTGGCCTATCCGCTGTCGGTACGCAAGATGGATCGCGCCACCCGCGAAGCCAAGGTCAAGCAGGCGCTGGACATGGTGCAGATGGGCAAATTCGGCGACCGCTATCCGACCCAGCTCTCCGGCGGCCAGCAGCAGCGCGTGGCGCTGGCCCGCACGCTGGTGTTCGATCCGCAACTGGTGTTGATGGATGAACCGCTGGGCGCACTCGACAAGCAGTTGCGCGAACACATGCAGCTCGAACTGAAGGCCCTGCACAAGCGCCTGGGCGTGACCTTCGTCTACGTCACCCACGACCAGAGCGAAGCGCTCACCATGTCGGATCGCGTGGCCGTGTTCGACCAGGGCGTGATCCAGCAACTGGCCCCGGTCACCGAGCTGTACGAATATCCCGACAATCAATTCGTCGCCAACTTCATCGGCGACAACAACCGTCTCAAGGGCAGCGTGGAATCGGTACAGGGCGAACACTGTACGCTGCGCCTGGCCGATGGCACCGTGGTCACCGGCCTGAACGTGCATCGCGCCCATGCGGGACAAAGCATCACCGCCTGCGTACGCCCCGAACGCATCCGCCTGGCCGCAGGCGGCAGCGCCGAACCCAACAGCATCCGCGCCACCATCGCCGGGCTGATCTATTTTGGGGATCACGTGCGCGTGCGCTGCACGGTGACGGGGCAGGAAGACTGCTTCGTCAAGCTCTCCCTGTCCGACCCGGCACTGGCAGGACTGAGCGAAGGCAGCAGCGTGGTCCTGCATGTGGCGCAGGATCGCCTGCGCTGCTTCCTCTGATTTTTCCAACACTCCCGTTTACTTAGTTTTTGAGTTATTCCGTTTTTGTTCTTTAGTCGCACCTGATGGTCTGCAGTACCGCTCGATGAGTGAGGCAACTTAGATTGCCGCTCGGCTCTACCTTAGTTCAACACAGTCAACACGCACGATAACCAACGAGGAACAACAATGAAACGCCTGACACCCGCCCTGCTGTCCCCGCTCTTCCTGGGCCTGCTCTTTTCCGGCGCGGCCTCTGCCGCAGAACTGACCCTGGTCAACTTCGGCGGCGCCAACGGCAACGCCCAGAAGGTCGCTTACGTGGAGCCTTTCCAGAAGAGCACCGGCACCAAGGTCGTGACGGCTGAATTCAACGGCGAACTGGCCAAGGTCAAGGCCATGGTCGAGGCCAAGAAGGTCAGCTGGGACGTGGTGGAAATCGACGGCGGCGACCTGACCCGCGCCTGTGATGATGGCCTGATCGAAAAGCTCGACCTGGCCAAGACCATCAAGAAGGATGACTACATCCCCGAAGCGACGGTGAGCGAATGCGGCATGGGTGCTTTCGTCTGGTCCACCGTGCTGGCCTACAACGCCGACAAGCTCAAGACCGCACCGACCGGCTGGGCCGATTTCTGGGACACCAAGAAGTATCCCGGCAAGCGCGGCATGAAGAAGAGCGCGCAGTACAACCTGGAGTTCGCGCTCATGGCCGATGGCGTGCCGACCAAGGATGTCTACAAGGTCCTGGCCACCAAGGAAGGTGTGGATCGCGCCTTCAAGAAGCTGGATCAATTGAAACCCAACATCCAGTGGTGGGATGCCGGTGCCCTGCCGGCGCAGTTCCTGGCCTCGGGTGACGTGGTCATGGCCAACGCCTACAACGGCCGCATCGATGCCGCCCAGCGCGAAGGCAAGAACCTGAAGGTGGTGTGGGCCGGCAGCGTCTACACCCTGGATTACTGGGTGATCCCGAAGGGTTCGCCGAACAAGGCACTGGCCGAGAAGTTCATCAACTTCGTCAGCCAGCCGGAAAATCAGAAGGTCTACGCCAACAACATCGCCTACGGCCCGGTCAACAAGGGTGCCTTGAAGATGCTGGATGCCAAGACCCTGGGCAACCTGCCGACCTCGCCGGCCAATGCCAAGGATGCGGTGCAGCTGAGCCTGCAGTTCTGGACCGACCACGGTGAAGAGCTGGAGCAGCGCTTCGCTGCCTGGATCGCCAAGTAAGCCTGCACGCCGTACTGACAGCGATCCCGCCCCCGACAGGCGGGATCGCTGCCTTCAATTCCGCTGCCACCGGACACCCGAGACATGACCACCATCGCCACCCGCTCCGCCGCCGCCATGCCCCTGGCCGAACCTGATCCGCAGCAACTCAAGCGCGAACTGCGCGCCGCCCAGACCCGCAAGCGCCTGGGTGCGCTGGCCCTGATCGCGCCGCTGGCGATCTTCCTGCTGCTGACCTTCGTGGCCCCCATCGTGGCCCTCCTGCAGCGCGCCATCGAAAATCCGGAAGTGGCCACCACCCTGCCGCAGACCGTGGCGGTGCTCTCGAAGTGGGATCGCAAGTCGGCCCTGCCGGACCAGGCCTTTTCAGCGCTGGCGGAAGACCTGGCCCGTGCCAAGGAAGACACGACTGCCGGCAACCTGGCACGCCGTCTCAATATCGAATTGTCCGGTGCGCGCTCGCTGGTGATGGGCACGGCGCGTGCCATGCCGCTGCGCGATGCCGATGGCAAGGCCCTGAGCCCCGCCGCCGCGCGCGAGGCCATCATCGCCCTCAATGCACAATGGGGCCAGCCGGAGGTGTGGCGCGTGATCGCCCAGAACGGCTCGGTCTATTCGCCCTACTATCTGCTGGCATCGCTGGACCTGCGCCAGAACGTCTTCGGCGACATCGAAGCGGCCGCCCCTGAATCGGCGATCTACCGCACCATCTTCGGCCGCACGCTGTGGATGAGCGCAGTGGTCACCCTCATCGCGCTGCTGCTGGCCTATCCGCTGGCCTACTGGCTTTCCACCATGCCGGAGCGCCGCGCCAACCTGTTGATGATCCTGGTACTGATTCCTTTCTGGACCTCGATCCTGGTGCGCGTGGCCGCATGGATCGTGCTGCTGCAATCCGAAGGCCTGGTCAACAAGGCGCTGATGCTGGCCGGTCTCACGCAGTCGCCGCTGGAGCTGGTCTTCAATCGCGTCGGTGTCTACATCTCGATGACGCACATCCTCCTGCCCTTCATGATCCTGCCGCTTTACAGCGTCATGAAATCGGTGCCGCCGACCTACCTGAAGGCTGCCGTGTCGCTGGGCAGCCATCCCTTTGCGGCCTTCTGGCGCGTGTATGTGCCGCAGACTTATCCGGGCATCGGTGCAGGCGTGCTGCTGGTCTTCATCATGGCCGGCGGCTACTACATCACCCCGGCGCTCTTGGGCGGACCGAACGAACAGATGGTGAGCTACTTCATCGCCTACTTCATCAACACCACCATCAACTGGGGCATGGCCTGCGCCCTGGGTGCCCTGCTGCTGGCGGCGACCCTGGTGCTGTATGGCGTCTACCGCCGCTTTGCCAAGGTCGATGTGGGCATCAGCTGAGCCATTGAAGAATCCAAGGAGTACGCCATGAACAAACCGCCCCTCTTCCCGCCCTACACCTCGCTGGTGGAACGCGCCTGGTTCTTTGCCTCGCGCGGCTTCAACCTGCTGGTGCTGCTGTTCCTGCTCTCGCCCATCCTGGTGATGATCCCGCTGTCGTTCTCCGACAGCAGTTTCCTGATGTATCCCATCAAGGGCTTCTCGCTGCGCTGGTACGAGAACCTGTTCAGTTCCGACGAATGGGTGCGAGCCGCCAAGAACAGTTTCATCGTGGCTCCAGCCGCGACCGTCATCGCCACCGTACTGGGCACGCTGGCGGCGGTCGGCCTGAACAAGTCGGACTTTCGCGGCAAGGGTATCCTGATGGCAATCCTGATCTCGCCCATGATCGTGCCGGTGGTGGTGGTGGGTGTGGGTGTCTACCTGTTCTTTGCGCGTATCGGTCTCTCCGACAGCTATCTCGGCCTGATCCTGGCGCATGCCGCACTGGGTGCGCCCTTCGTGGTCACGACGGTACTGGCCACACTGCAGGGCTTCAACCACAACCTGGTGCGCGCCAGCCTGAGCCTGGGGGCCAGTCCGCTGCGCACTTTCTTCCGCATCACCTTGCCGGTGATTGCGCCGGGCCTGATCTCGGGGGCTTTGTTCGCTTTTGCAACTTCTTTCGACGAAGTGGTTCTGACCTTGTTCGTGGCCGGGCCTGAGCAAGCCACCTTGCCGCGCCAGATGTTTGCCGGCATCAAGGACAACATCAGCCCGACCATCGCCGCCCTGGCGACGATCCTGATTCTGTTTTCGACCTGCCTGCTGCTGGCCCTGGAATGGCTGCGCGGGCGCAACAAGGCGGCCGCGCGCTTCTGAGCCGGCCCCTTCTTTTACGGAGAACCGACATGCTGCAACAACTCAAAGATCCTTCCCTGCTGCGCCAGCAGGCTTACCTCAACGGCCAGTGGTGCGATGCCGACCAAGGTGGCAAGCATGAGGTCCACAATCCGGCCAACGGCAGCCTGCTGGGCAGCGTGCCCATGATGGGCGCGGCCGAAACCCGCCGCGCCATCGAAGCCGCCAACGCCGCCTGGCCGGCGTGGAAGAAGAAAACCGCCAAGGAACGCAGCGTCATCCTGCGCCGCTGGTATGAGCTGATGATGGCCAATGCCGACGACCTGGCGCTGATCATGACGGCCGAGCAAGGCAAGCCGCTGGCCGAGGCCAAGGGCGAGATTGGCTACGCCGCTTCGTTCATCGAGTGGTTTGCCGAAGAAGGCAAGCGCACCTATGGCGATACCATTCCGTCGCCCTCGCCGTCGAATCGCATCGTGGTCATCAAGGAAGCCATCGGCGTGTGCGCTGCGATCACGCCGTGGAATTTCCCTGCTGCAATGATTACCCGCAAGGCCGGTCCCGCACTGGCCGCCGGCTGCCCGATGGTCTTGAAGCCCGCGGAAGCCACCCCCTTCTCGGCACTGGCCCTGGCGGTGCTGGCCGAGCGCGCGGGCATTCCGGCCGGGGTGTTCAGCGTGGTCACCGGCAGCGCCAAGGACATCGGCGGCGAGATGACCTCCAACCCCATCGTGCGCAAGATCAGCTTCACTGGCTCCACCGGCGTGGGCAAGCTGCTGATGGAACAGAGTGCATCGAGCATCAAGAAGCTCTCGCTGGAACTGGGTGGCAATGCGCCCTTCATCGTCTTTGACGATGCCGACCTGGACGCTGCGGTGGAAGGAGCGATTGCCTCCAAGTACCGCAATGCCGGCCAGACCTGCGTCTGCGCCAATCGGATTTACGTGCAGGATGGGGTGTATGACGCCTTCGCTGCCAAGCTGGTGGAAGCGGTCAAGAAACTGAAGGTCGGCGATGGCATGGAGAACGGCGTGACGCAAGGTCCGCTGATCAACGAGCAGGCCGTCAAGAAGGTGGAGCAGCACATTGCCGATGCGGTCAGCAAGGGCGCCCGCGTGCTGCTGGGCGGCAAGCGTCATGCGCTGGGCCACAGCTTCTTCGAACCCACCGTGCTGGCCGATGTGACGCCGGCCATGCAGGTGGCCCGCGAAGAGACCTTTGGTCCGATGGCACCGCTGTTCCGTTTCAAGACCGATGACGAAGCGGTGGCGCTGGCTAACGATACCGAATTCGGGCTGGCCAGCTATTTCTACTCACGCGATATCGGCCGCATCTGGCGTGTGGCAGAAGGGCTGGAGTCGGGCATGGTGGGGATCAATACCGGGCTCATCTCCAATGAAGTCGCGCCGTTTGGCGGGGTCAAGCAGTCGGGATTGGGGCGTGAAGGGTCGCACTTCGGGATTGATGATTATCTGGTGGTGAAGTATTTGTGCATGGGGGGGATTTGAGCTGTCCGATGGCTTAACACATTCACTGACCCGAGCCGGTAATTCTGCATGACCGGCTGCAAGCCGCCGCGCCGCTGTGACTGCAGCCGCGCGGCGTTTTTGTTTCTGGCCAGCGTGCGGATATTCGGGAAACTCGCCCAACACTAAAGAGCAATATTACTTTTTTAAAGACAATGTGCCCGCTTCAGAAAATAAAAGAGTGATTTCACACTTTTAACTTGACCGCCAGATGTAAATTGCAATAATAGAGCAATATCACACGCTTAGGACGCACCATGAAAGTCACCTCGCCGCAAGAACTGGGCAACGTACTGCGCGCAGTGCGGGTAGGCCTCAACGTGCCTTTGGCCGATCTGGCTGAGACATTGAATACATCACAAACCTTGTTGCGACGGCAGGAGCAGGGCGAGGCGACGGTAGCCGTAGAAAAGCTTTTTTCAGCCATGCGAGAACTGGGCATTGAACTGCACCTCTCACTGCCACCCGCCCTCAATGAACGCGCCATTGCTGCCTCAGCGCAGGATGGCAAGCGCAGGCGGGCACGCCCATGAACCGGCAGCTCGACGTCTTCATTGATGAAAAGCCGGTGGGCCAGCTTTTCGAGAACACGGGCGTGTGGTCCTTCCGGTATGCGCAGGACTGGATCAGCACCGGGCACGAACTCTCTCCCGGAATTCCGCTGACAGCCGGGCTGCATCAGGACGAAGGCACGATGCGTCCGGTGCAATGGTTCTTCGACAATCTGCTGCCCGAAGAAGGCGCGCGGCTGGAATTGATGGCCTTCATGAGGAAGGATGCCGCGCAGACGATCGACGCCTGGTCCATGCTGGAATACTTCGGTGCCGAATCTGCCGGCGCGATCACCTTGCTGGCACCAGGCGCGACATTGCCGCCCTCGACACTGGTGCCGCTATCACACGAAGAGTTGGAAACGCGCATCCGTGCCATGCCGCGACAACCGCTCTCGGCGACTGCACCGAAGAAAATGTCACTGGCCGGTGCCCAGCAGAAGATCGCCGTAGTGCTGCAGGACGGCCAACTTTTCGAACCGACCGGCAGCCTGGCATCGACCCATATCCTCAAGCCCGATGTACTGAGCGCCCACTATCCAAGCAGCGCGGTCAACGAATGGTTCTGTGCGCGGCTGGCGCAAGGACTGGGCTTGACGGTGCCGAAAGTTGAGCTGCGCTACGTCCCTTCAGCCGTGTACATCGTGGAGCGCTTCGACCGCAGCATCGAGGCGAACCGGGTACGCCGCCTGCACACACTGGATGCGGCCCAAGTCCTGTCGCTGTCGGCCGCAGCCAAATACGCACATTCCGGTATAAGGGCACTGCTCGATATCCTGGAGAAATGCCGCACTCCGGCGACCGCTCGTACCGCATTGTTTCGGTGGACGCTCTTCAACATCCTGATCGGCAACAGCGATGCACACTTGAAGAATCTCTCGCTGTATGCCGGCACCGACGGCTACGAACTGGCCCCGCATTACGATCTGCTCAGTATCGGCGCATGGGCACGGCCGGAACTGCTAGGGCCGGGTGAAGCATGCTGGCCAGACATTCCGATGTCTTTCCCCGTGGGAGAAGCACGCCATTACCACGAGCTCACGCTTGCGCACTTGCAGACGTTCGCGCGGCAACTTGGCATGGGCAACATCAGCTTCCGGCGCGAAGTCTCGCGGATGATCGATCAGGTCGAAGCCGCCTCGCTGGCATTGCTGGAAGAATTCGCCGCCCGCAGCGATGTTCCGGCACATCTTCGGGCGTCTCAGTTGCGCATGCTCGGCAGCATTCATCATCTGGCCATCAAGACCATGGCCGGGCGACTCGGGGTGGCGTCGCGCGCGTAATTGTGGCTTGGGGTGTGACGTCCAATCTGCCACCAAGCATCTGCAAGTGGCCGGGATGTCAGCGGCTTTACAGGATGTTTACGTCTCCACTCAAAAATACAACCCGCCGTTTACGCCCCCCATCCTACATTGACGTCTCCTCCACTACGGACCGGCCCAAGCCCGTCCCCCGTTCATGAGACCGATCGCCATCCTCCAGCATGAAAGCACGCAGGGTCCCGGTGTCCTGCTCGATCATCTGCAACAATACGCCCTACCCTATCGCCTGTTCCATCCCGCCGCAGAAGGCGATGCCCCGCGCGATGCCAGCCAGTTTTCCGGCATCGTCACGCTGGGCAGCGACCGCAGCGTCAATGAAGACCTGCCCTGGATCCACGCCGAACACGCTCTCCTGCAAGATGCCCTGGCCCGCGACGTTCCGGTGCTGGGCCACTGCTTCGGTGCCCAATTGCTGGCCCGCGCCATGGGCGCGCAGGTCAGCCGCAACCTCTGCGCCAACATCGGCTGGAGCCCGGTCTGGGTCACGCCGCCCGCGCAGCAGCACATGGGACTGGCGCGCCAGGTCACCCTCTTCAACTGGCATTACGACACCTTTGAAATTCCCGTCGGCGCCGTGCGCACCATGTATGGCAGCCACTGCCTCAACAAGGGATTCATGCGCGGCAGGCAATGGGGGTTCCAGGGCCATCTCGAAGTGACCGAAGAGAGCGTGCGCAGCTGGTGTGCCGCGGGTCGCGGCGAACTGCTGCGTGCATGCGGCCCGGCTGCACAGAGCCAAACACAGATCCTTGACCAGTTGCCGGAGCGCATCGCCGCCCTGCGCCTGGTCGCCGACCAGGCCTACGCGGCCTGGACACGCCAGCTGGACCGCCCCCTGCGCATTTCAGTGCGGGCACCCGCGTACTACGGATGAGCCCGGCAGCGCTCAGAGGAATGCAGGATGCGCCCGCAAGCGGCTCACGGCCAGGTCGATGAAGGCGCGCACCTTGGCTGGCGAGCGCCGTCCTTCCGGATAGAGCACGTGGATAGGCAGGGGCGGCTCTTCGAACTCGCGCATGACCCGCTGCAGGCGCCCGGCCTGCAAGTCGGCTGCCACCTGGTAGGCCAGCACGCGCGTCAAGCCCCAGCCCTGGCGGGCAGTGCTGATGGCGGCTTCATTGGTATTGGTCTGCAGGATTGCATCGACCACCACGCGCTGGCCGTCGGCAAAGCGCCATTCCGGCGAAGCCCAGGCGCTGGTGGACGTGACGATGCGATGCTGCTTCAGATCGGCGGGCGAGGTCGGCGTGCCATGCTGGCGCAGATAGTCGGGTGAGGCACAGATCACGCGGCTGACCGAACCGACCTGGATGGCCGTGAATCCCGAATCCGGCAGATGGCCGATGCGCACCGCCACATCCATCCCCTCTTCCACGATGTTGACCGGGCGATCCACGAAGAACGTGCGCGCCCGCATGCCCGGATAGAGATCGAGATATTCCGTGACGATGGGCAGCACATGCAACTGCCCGAACAGCAGGGCCGCCGTCACCGACAGCGTGCCCGAGGGCTGGTCGTAATGACCGGCCGCGGCCGCTTCGGCTTCGGCGATTTCGGCCAGGATGCGGCGGCAGTCTTCCAGATAGCGGGCCCCGGCTTCGGTGGTCTTGACCGAGCGCGTGGTGCGCACCAGCAGCCGCGCACCGACCAGTTCTTCCAAGCCCGCCACGGTGCGGGTGATCACCGGCGCACTCAACTGCATCTGCCGCGCCGCCTTGGCAAAACTGGCGGTCTCGGCCACTTGCACGAAGATTCGCATTGCCAGCCATCGGTCCATGTGCCTTCCTTGCCTGCCTGTCGGAGAAGGTCGCATTATGCCCTCTTCAGCGGCATCCGGAGCGGGACTTGCCAAAACCTTCATCTCGCCCTCACAGCGCCAGCTCCAGGCGCTGCGCATCCGTGCCAGATGGCTTGGCCGGACGCGCACAGCACAGCAACACCTCGCCTTCGCCCACGCTGGCCTGCGGCGGCTTGAGGTAAGTCACCTCGCCGGCCAGCAAATGGGTGCGGCAAGTACCGCAGTGGCCTTCGCGGCAACTGAACTCGGGCGAGAGGCCGCGTGCTTCGGCCAGCTCCAGCAAGCTGCCGGAATCAGGTGTCCAGCGGGCTTCCTTGCGGCTTTCCATGAAGATCACGGGCACGGCCGTGTCCGCCACCGGTGCCAGCGGCACGGCCGCCGTGACGGTGTTTCCCGTGCGGGTGAGCGAGGCCGGACCAAAGGCTTCGGCATGGATGCGCTCGTCATCGATGCCGAATCCGCGCAAGCCATCGTAGAGCCCCTGCATGAAGCCGCCCGGACCGCACAGGTAAAACTCGTAATCGCCAAACGGCAGGCTGCGCGAGAGCAGGTTCATGTCGATACGGCCGGCGGTGTCAAACGCCTCGCCCTCGCGGGCGTCGGTGGTGTCACTGAGCACGCGTACAAGCCTGATTGCACCCCGTGAGGCCGCCACCAGCTCGGCCAGCTCAGTGTCGAAAGCGCGCTCGCCCAGCGTACGGGCGGCATAAAACAAGATGGCCGGGCGCATGCGCTGGCGGCGCAGTCCTTCCTGGACGAGGTGGCGCAGCATGGCCATCATCGGCGTAATGCCCACGCCTGCGGCCAGCAGCACTACCGGCCGGTCCGAGGCGGTATCGAGGATGAAGTCGCCCGCCGGGGCGCGCGCCTCGATGCGGTCGCCCTCGCGCAGCTGCGCATGCAGGTACTGCGACACCACGCCCTCGCGCTTGACGCTGATGCGGTAGTGCCCCTCGTGCGGCGCCGAGGACAAGGTGTAGGTGCGGATCAACGGCGCGGTCCCGGCCTCGGTCTGCACCCGGATCGGCAGGTGCTGGCCCGGCAGCGCCGGCAGCAGCCCGGCACCATCGTCGGCCACCAGGTGGAAGGAACGGATGGTGTCGCTTTCCTGCACGATGCGCGCCACCTTCAGGCTGCGCCACTGGCCCGCCAGGGCCTGGGCGCGCAGGCGCTCGGCGGCTTGCTGCCAGTCGCCCGTCATGACCGCGTACGGCGAAAAGGCGTGCTCCTGGAACGCCCAGCGCAAGGCCAGTGCTGCAGGACGGCGCACGATACGCTGCGGGCGGAAAGTCCACAGGCGCTCGGCGCCCTCGAAGGCGGCGATCTCGGGGGAATCGAGGATCACCTCGGCCTGCCCGGTCATCTGCAAGACATCGCCCGAGGCATAGTCCACAAAGAGCAAACCCGCACGGCCATTGAGCACGATGTTGCCCAGGGTGGAAAAGAACAGGTTGCCGTTGAAGTCCGGCACGGTCAGCACGCCCTCCTCATCAACCCGGACGAACCCCGGCTTGCCGCCCCGATGCGAGACATCCACTTGGCGCCGTCCTTCCAGGTCGGCATAGGTGGCCACGAAGAAGGCATCGGCACCGGCGATCAAGGCACGGGCTGCTTCGTCCAGCGTGGCCAGCATCTCGACCTGGTCGGTGCGCGCCTCGCCCGGCTCGCGGGCGAAGGAATAGTCGCGCAGCTGGATGTAGCGCGGGCAATTGCCGAAGCTCTGGTCCACCTGCACGCGCCATCCGTCGGCCAGCGGCGCGAGCACGCCATTCATCCGGTTGCGGCGCCGCGTGTGCATCTCGATGCCCAGCAGGCCGACCGGCGCGCCTGCGGCCATGCCGGCGGCGGCCGGGTCGCCGGCGGCGGGACGGGCGTGCATGTCCAGCTGGGTCGGCGCAGGCGAGGCCAGGAAACCGGGATGGCCTTCGAGGAAGGTGGCCCATGCATCGCCCGACGCATCGACGCTGCCCACTACGATGAAGGGCAGCTGGCCGTAGAAATCACGGTGCTGCTCGGGCATGAAGTCGCGGACCACGCGCTGCCCCACGGACTCCATCTTGTCGGCCACGCCGAGTTGCGCTTGCAGTTGTTTCTCACCGGCATGCCAGGTCGGTAGCTTGGGGAAAGTGCTCATGACGGACCTCTCGAAAAGACAGTGCAGGCAATCGCCGTGACGACCGCCAGGAAATGGGCTCCGACAATCAGGCCTGGGCAGCCCGCAGGCCAGCGGCCGTGCGCGGGAAGGGTACGAAGCCCGGCAGGGCCTCGATGCGCTCCAGCAAGCCCAGCACGGCCGGATAGGCGGCGAGGTCGACGTTGCCCTCGGGTGCGCCGGCCAGGTAGCTGTAGACGGCCACATCGGCGATGGTCGGGTGATCGGCGGCCAGCCATTGGCGCGTGGCCAAGTGCTGCTCCATGCGGCCCAGCAGCAGGTGCGTGCGCTGGATTACTTCTTCCGGATTGAAACGGGCACCGAAGACGGTAATGAGGCGTGCGGCAGCCGGGCCATAGGCCAGCTCACCGGCGGCCACCGACAGCCAGCGCTGCACGGCGGCGGCGCCCTGGGCATCCTCGGGCAGCCAGTCGGTGCGGCCGGCCTTCTTGGCCAGGTAAACCAGGATGGCATTGGAATCGGCGATGACCACTTCCCCATCTTCCAGCACCGGCACCTGGCCGAAGGGATTCAAGGCGAGGAAGGCCGGCTGCTTGTGGGCGCCACCGGCCAGGTCCACGTGAACCAGCTCGGCCTCCAGGCCCAGCAGCGAAGCGAACAGGACGGCGCGATGAGCGTGGCCGGAGAGGGAGAAATGATGGATCTTCATGGGAGGGCTCCTGGTGGGTTGGGTCGGTCAGGGAGTTGTTCCTTGACCGTGACGCCAGTGTGGAGCCAAGCGCGGATGAAGAGAATCCGTGCCATCGGCACTTCTTTATTGCACAGGCAGGAATAATGCAGCGGAAATGAAAACGGCTTCCGATGACAAGCCGGAAGCCGTCGGGCGCTCTCACCGGGTCAGCACGGGACCCGGCGTATCCGTTCAGAAATGCGCATTGCCCCCGACCGGCGCACCGCCACCGCGCGGGCCATAGCGCAGCGTCAGCAAGGTGCCGAGCGTAATGGCGATGAGGGCGAAGATCGGTCCGCCCAGCGCGCCCACATGGTCCACCAATACGCCGC
The DNA here is from genome assembly GCF_009668275.1 of Herbaspirillum sp. CAH-3. NCBI lineage: Bacteria > Pseudomonadati > Pseudomonadota > Betaproteobacteria > Burkholderiales > Oxalobacteraceae > Herbaspirillum > Herbaspirillum sp. CAH-3. The sequence goes on from NZ_VSWE01000008.1 coordinate 188,469, forward strand.
CGCCGATGGCGCCACTGGCGATGGCCACCTGGAAGGCGGCCACCAGCAAGCCACCCGCACCTTCGGCGTGGTCCGGCGCAGCCCGCACGATCCAGGTCTGGAAGCCGACCGGGAAGGCCCCGAAGGCGAAGCCCCACAGCGTGATGGCGATGGCCGCCACCAACGGCGAGCTGCCGGCCACCCACAGGGAAGCCGCCAGCAGCGCGATGAGCGTGCCGCCGCTGACGATGGCATAGCGTTCGCTGCGTTCAGCGATGAAGCCCCCGGCAAAGTTGCCGAAGAAGCCGCCCACGCCATAGCCCAGCAGCACGGCCGAGATCGTCGCGACCGACATGTGGGTGATCTGCTCCATCAGGGGGCGGATGTAGGTGAACCCGGCAAAGTGGCCGGAGACCACCAGCAGCACCGCCAGCAGCGCCACCCGCACATCCTTGCGGCCCAGCAGTTCGGCCAGCACCTTGAGGCTGGGATGGTCCTTGGGCGGCAGGCGCGGAATGGCGATCCACTGGATCGCAAAGGCCACCAGGCTCACTACGCCGGCTGCCACAAAGGCGCTGCGCCAGCCCCACAGGTTGCCCATGTAGGCGCCGATGGGCGCAGCACACACGGTAGCCACCGAGACCCCGGTGAGGATCAGCGACATGGCGCGTGCGAAGAGATGGTCCGGCACCAGGCGCATGGCCAGCGCCGCCGCCATCGACCAGAAGCCGCCCAGCGCCACGCCCAGCAGCACGCGCGCCACCAGCAGTACCGGCAGGCTGGGCGCGGTCACGGCCAGGACATTGGACACCAGCAGCAGCAGGGTCAGCATCAGCACCACGCGCTTGCGGTCGATGTTGCGGGTCAGCAGCGGGATGCTGGGGGCGGCCACGGCACCGACGATGGCCGTGGCAGTGACGGCCTGGCCGGCCGCGCCGTCGGAGACGTGCAGGTCGGTGGCGATGGCCGTCAGCAGGCTGGCGGGCAGGAATTCAGCGGTGACCAGGCTGAACACGCCCAATGCCAGGCTGGCAATGCCGCTCCAGTTGGCCGGGATGTCTTTCGCTGCCTTGTGGGCAGGCGCCGCAGGGCCGCTGGCCGGGGCCGCCGTCTCGGTCAGCGGGGCCTCGATGATGCCGGGGTTGGACATGGGAAAAACCTTTCTTGTGACGTTTTATGACTGGGTAGCGCAGTCTATGGTTAAATGTCTGGACTTTCCATGCCGATATTTCGCAAAGATATGACTATTCGTCCAAATCTCCCGGAAATCACTGAGTGCGCCCCCAAGGACCGTCCCGCCGATGGCGTCGATCCCCTGACCGAGATCCTGCTGGGCCTGCGGCTCGATGGCGTCGAGTACGCCCGCTATGTGCTGCACGAGCCCTGGGCAGTGGCCTTCCCGGCGCTGCGCGAGGCGACCTTCCACTTCATCGCCCAGGGCAGTTGCTGGATACAGGTCGGCCAGCAAGACTGGCTGCAGCTCAATGCAGGCGATGCGGTACTGCTGCCGCGCGGCTCGGCGCATGCGCTGGCCAGTGCGCCTGCCCTGCCGACGGTGGCGATCGGCAAGCTGGCACGCAAGGCGGTGGCGGACAATCTGTTCCTGGTCGATGACAGTGCGCATGCCCAATCCGATACCGGCATGGCCACGCCGCCTACGCACGTGGTGTTCTCCGGTACGCTGCGCTTCAACCTCGACCCGCTGCACCCGCTCTTGATGATGATGCCCGAGGCCATGCGTGCCTGTGACCTGGCCCAGCGCGATCCGGCGGTGCTGGCCCTGCTCGATGCGATGGAGCGCGAAGTGGCCCTCAATCGCATCGGTGCCTGCGGCATCCTGGCGCGCCTGGCCGACGTGCTGGCCGCCAGCATCATCCGTGGCTGGGTGGAATGCGCCTGCAGCGATGCCAGCGGCTGGATCGCAGCCGTGCGCTGCCCCTTGGTCGGACGGGTGCTGGCGGCGGTGCACCAGCATCCGGAACGCGACTGGTCAGTCAATGAACTGGCGGCCTTGATGGGAGCCTCGCGTTCCAGCTTCATCGAGAAGTTCTCGGCCACCGTGGGCGAGACCCCGGCCAAGTACGTGGCCCGCGTCAAGATGTTCCAGGCGCGCCACTGGATCGCCCGAGACGGCTTGCGGGTGGCGGTGGTGGCCAACCGCCTGGGCTACGATTCGGAAGCATCGTTCAGTCGCGCTTTCAAGCGCATCATCGGACATCCGCCCAGCGCCGCGCGCCTGGGCTGAGAGCCTTGCAGGGCGTGCGTTTGCGCCCTGATTTTGCGCATGGGAAATATTGCCGGAAGGGATGTGTGAAGAAGCCTTCATTTCCCCTGTACTCGCCCATTGCGCTTGGCTATGATCGCTAGCGGGGACTAGCCTGCCGGGACAGGCGGATGGCAAAGCGCAAGGGGACGCTATGCATTATCAGATCGTGCACGCCTTCGGGGCCGGAGTGTATTGCGTCTTCATCGCGCTGTTCCTGCTGGCCGCGCGCATCCCGCGCACGCCGCCCGGTGCCAACTGGTTTGCCGCTGCCATCAGCTGTGCCTTGCTGGGCCGGCTGGCGGTGCTCTATCTCACGCCGCTGGGTGAACTGGCACTGGCAAATCCGGTGTATGGCAGCTTCCTGATCCTGGAGAAGGTGCTGCTGGTGATGGGCTTCGTGCGCTTCTTCGAGCTGCAACATCGCACCATGCTGGTACGCGCCATCTGCGTGAGCGCCGCCGTTGCCGAACTGTGGATGCTGTGGTCCAACAACCAGCTGGCCCTGCCGCTCATCAAGAGCACCAGCTATGCCCTCTTCAACGTCTTCGTGCTGGCCAGCCTGAGCTGGATGCTGCTGCGCGACGACATCGATTGCCCGCGCCTCATCCGCCGCTGCATGGCCACTGCCTGCATTGCGCTGACGGTGCACTGGGCCAGCGGTGGCCTGGTCGGGCACTTCTATCCGCCCTGGCTGCGCTATGGCTTCCTGCTGGGCACAGCGCTGGTGGCGCTGCAGTACATGAGCCTGCTCACGGCCATCCTGGCACTGTTCCACCGGCGCCTGATCCAGGCCGAGGCCAAGGCCCTCAAACTGGCGTTCAAGGATCCGCTCACGGGCCTCTACAACAAGCATTTCATGAACAACCTGTTCGACCAGGCGCTGCTGCTGGCCACGCGTCCGCATCACCTGGTGGCGGTGTATTACATCGACCTGGACAACTTCAAACCCGTCAATGACCAGGCTGGCCATGCGGTCGGTGACAAGGTCTTGATGTGCGTGGCACAGCGCTTGAAGGAGGCCGTGCGCAGCACCGACATCTGCGCCCGGCTGGGCGGGGATGAATTCACCGTGATCGCCACCCAGCTGGAGCGCCAGGACCAGGCCCCGGAAATCGCCAAGAAGCTGCTGGCCAAGCTGGCCGCCCCCATCGAGGTCGGACACCAGCAATTCGTCCTGGGCGCCAGCATCGGCATCAGCCTGTATCCCAGCCATGGACAAGACCTGTCGCGGCTGCTGGAGCAGGCCGATGCGGCCATGTATCACGTCAAGCACCGGGGAAAGAGCGGATATGAACTTTACACCGCAGGATAAGGCGCAGCGCGCCTGTCAGAAGCCCACTTGCAGCCGCATGGTGAAGGTACGCGCACTGAGGGTGGCATTGCTGCCGAACAGGTAGGCGGCCTCGTATTTCACGAACTGATGCCCCATGCGCAGCGTACCGAACAGCGCCGGTCCGGCGCGATGCGACTGCTGATCGCGCGTGGCCCAGTGATCCCATCGTCCCAGCTCGCCGAAGCCCTGCAGCCCGAAGTTGAACCAGGGCCGCCAGTGCTGACGCACCTGCCATTGATAGACCAGTTGTGTCGGTCCGTCGCGCTGGCTGCGGTAGTCCCGCTGCAGGAACAGGTTGGCGTTGAACTGCGTGCGCCACCATTCGGTTTGCAGCGCCGGTCCCCACTCCAGTGAATAGCCGTCGCGCTGGCTGTTGCGATACTGGCCCACATCGGTGTGGATGGCCAGGTCGAAGGGGTATTCCCCTTGCGTGAGCAGGACATCGTTCTGCCAGTTCATGCTCAGCATCTGCGTGCCCTGCACGGCATCCTGCTGCGTCACGCCATACAGCTCGGTGTACCAGCGCGAATTGACGCCATAGCCGATCCCCAGCTCGGGCGAACCGATCGGGGGACCGACGCTGGCCTTGGCGTTCCAGTACTTGTAGTCCAGCGTCCATCGTCCCGGATCGGAATAGACATTGACCAGGTAATAGCCGGTGGCCGCCTCCGACGGACGGCCCCATGCCACCAGCAGGAGCGCGGCCAGCGCCGGCAGGCGTCGCCCAATGCGCTTGTACATCAGCAGCCCCGGACTCAGCGAGCGGGCAGGCCCTGGATGAACTGCGTGAGCTCACGCACGTAGAAGCGCGCCATGCCGGTGGTGCCATGGCCACGCGTCTCGGCGCTGGCCGGGATGAGCAGCAGCTGTGCGCTCGGCACTTCCTTCAAGGCGGCCTGCATGATGCCGGTCTCGGGCGGATTGCGTTCATCGTCGGCGGAATTGATGGCCAGCACCGGCACCTTGATCTTTGGCAGACCTGGCGCGGCGTTGTAGTCGGCCGAGGAACCCCACTGGTAGATGAAGTCATTGGCATCTGCCGTCACCGGTGCGGCCAGGCGCTCGTCGACCAGCTTGTCGGCCTGGGCATGGGTGCCGGCCATGGCCTGGTAGGCCAGCGTGCCGCCATTGGTGGCAAAGACGAACATGTTGTTGGCCAGGCGCAGCGAGGGCGGCTGGGTGGTGTAGTTGCCGTTGTTCCAGGCCGGGTCCTGCTTGATCGATTCGACCAGCATGCGCCGCATCATCCAGTTGCGGCTGGCCATTTCGGTCGGCTGCGAGGCCATCGGTACCAGGCCATCGGCAAAGCCGGGATAGGTACCCCCCCAGATCCAGGTCTGCATGCCGCCCATGGAATTGCCGATGATCAGGCGCAGGTGCGAAATGCCCATGCCCTCGGTCAGCATGCGGTATTGCGCCAGCACCATGTCGTCATAGTTGTATTGCGGGAAGGCCGCGCGCAGGCCGTCGGAGGGCTTGGTGGACTTGCCCACGCCGATGCCGTCCGGAATGATGATGAAGTACTTGCTGGCATCCAGCGGCTGGCCGGGACCAAAGAGCTGGCCGCCGAAGTCCTTGGACAGCATCGCACCGGCGCTCTGGTAGGTGCCGTGCAGCACCAGCACCGCCGGATTGCTGCGCTCGCCCAGGGTGACGTAGTGCAGGCGCAGGTTCTCCAGGGTCTGGCCGGTATGGAACTGGAAGCGCGGCGCCACCCAGCTGCCTTCCACCGGCTTGGCCGGTTCGGCAGCGTAAAGCGGCGCAGCAGCCAGCAGCAGGCTGGCAGAGGTGAGCAACAGGCGGGCCGCCCGGCGCAGGCTTGAGGTCAGGTTCATGAGGTCTCTCTGGTCTGTTTATTGTCAAAAATAGTCGACGCACCGCCCCTTTTCCCAAGGGCTGGTACGGCGCAGGCCAAAGTATGTAACAACTGTAAGAGAACGTGTTGCAACTCGAATCTTTTCGAGATCAAGCTGGTCTATTGCCGTACCCGCTCCCGCATGAAGACCTCCTTGGGGCAGCATGCGCGAGCCGGACCCTCATTCAAAAAACGTCGGGAACCAGCCCAACTTTCGATCAGGAAAAAATCATGAAAACACTGCACAAGATCGCTGCCATTTCCATCACTGCCATTGCGCTCACCGCCATGACCGGCTGCAGCAACATGAGCACCCGCGACAAGAACACTGCCATCGGCGCCACGGTAGGTGCCGTGGGCGGCGCCATCCTCACCGGCGGCAGCGGCATCGGTACCGCTGGCGGCGCGGCCGTGGGCGGCGTGATCGGTCACCAGATCGGCCGCTGATCCCCGTCAAGTTTCGTCAAATTTACGCGGCGAATGCCGCGCGCAGCATCGTCAGGGCGGTCTTCGGGCCGCCCTTGTCGCGTCTGGCGAGGGCCATGACGGATATCGGATATCGCTAGACCGCCAGGAAGCCGCCGTCCACCGGCACCACCGCCCCCGTGAGCATGGCCGCATCCCTTGAGAGCAGCATGGCGATGCTGCGCGCCACGTCCTCGGCAGAAGCGAAGCGCTGCAAGGGATGGCGCACCATCATCGGGGCCGACTTGGCCGGATCGCTCCAGGCTGCCTCGGCCAGTTCGGTCAGGGTGATGGTCGGCGCCACCGCATTGACGCGGATGCCATGCACGCCCAGTTCCTTGGCCAGTACCCGCGTCGCGCCTTCCAGGCCGGCCTTGGAAGCGGCATAGCAGAGATGCTCGGCAAAGCCGCGATGGCCGGCAATGGAGGTGATGTTGACGATGGCACCGCCGCCACCAGCCGCGATACGGGCCAGGGCGAAGGCCTGGCAGGTGATGAGCGCGGCGCGCAGGTTGACGCCCAGCACGGCCTCATAGCCTTCATCGGTCATTGCCGTACTGGATTGCAGCACGTTGATGCCGGCGCTGTTGATGAGGAAGTCCGCGGTGCCGGCCTGTGCCATGGCGCGCCGGGCGGCCGCCGGATCGGCCAGGTCGACCTGTACCGAACGGCCGCCGATCTCCTCCCGCAAGCTCGCCAGGTCGCTGGCCGTGCGCGACAAAGCGATCACCTCGGCGCCGCGCTGCGCCATCAACCTGGCACAGGCGCGGCCTATGCCTTTGCCGGCGCCGGTGATGATGACCGATGTTCCTGAAAATTCCATCTGCTTGTCTCCATTCAGTGAGACGCTGCGGCGGGCGCGGACTGCGCCGCCAACAGCGGGGCCAGGCTGTCGCGTACCTCGCGCGCCAGTTGCTGGCTCTTGAGAAAGGCCTGATAACGCACCTCATGCAGGCGGCCGATGGCCTCCCCTGTCGGCGCATTGCGCCCGGCCACGCTGGACATGGATGCCATCGCGGTCTGCAGGTCGGCATGCGTGCCGGCCGCGACCGCCGCCAGCATGGCCGATCCAAGCAGTACCGGCTCCGGGCAGGCGGTGATTTCCACCGGCAGGCCGGTGGCATCAGCCAGCAACTGGCGCGTCAGCGGATGCGTACCGGCACCGCCCGAGACCGAAATGCTGGCGATGCGCACCCCGCATGCCGCCTGCGCTTCGATGATCTGGCGCAGGCCGTAGCCCAGGCTGCACAGTCCCGCCACGTAGAGCGCCACCAGGCTGTCGATGTCGTGCTCCATGCCCAGCCCCAGCAGCACCGCACGGGCCTGCGGATCGGCCAGCGGCGAACGGTTGCCGAGGAATTCCGGCACCACGTTGAGCTGTCCGGCCAGCCACACCGCCTGCGCCGGTTGCGCCACCGAAGCCAGCGCGCGCGCGGCCAGCCACTGCGGCAGTTCCATCCCTTCAGCGGCGGCCAGCTGGCGCGCTTGCGGCGTGGCCGGATGCAGTGTGAGCAGATGATCGATGGCCGCGCCCGCCGCAGACTGCCCGCCTTCGTTGAGCCACATGCCCGGCGCCATGGCGTTGTAATACGGACCCCACACCCCGGGTACGAAGACGGCTTCGGCATTGCTGGTCATGGTGCAGGAAGATGTACCGAACACATAGGCCATGCAAGCTGCTGCATCCTCCGCACCACCGCGCGCAGCGACCGTGCCGACGCCGCCCGCATGCGCATCGATCAGTCCGGCCGCCACCGCGATGCCGGGCCGCAACTGCAATTGCTGCGCAGCCTCGGGCGACAAGCCGCCATTCAAAGCGGTACCGGGCCACACCACTTCCTGGCCAATGCGCGCGAAGCCTTCCTCGGCCAGATCGCCCAGGCCGATGCGGCGGAAGTAATCGGCATCCCAGCGTCCTTCATGCGCCAGATAAGTCCACTTGCAGGTCACGGTACAGGACGAGCGCTGCAGCGAACCCGTCGCCTTCCAGGTCAGGAAGTCGGTGAGATCGAAGAACTGAGCAGCGCCGAAATACACCTCCGGCAAGTGCTCCTTCAACCACAGCAGCTTGGGCGTTTCCATCTCCGGCGAGATCACGCCGCCCACATAGGACAGCACCGCATGCCCGCCCGCATTGATGCGCTGCGCCTGCTCCAGCGCACGGTGATCCATCCACACGATCACATCGCGCTCGGGATGGTCGGCATCGCCCACGCCGGCCGGCGCGCCTTGCACGACCAGCGAACAGGTGGCATCCACGCCGATGCCGGTGACGCTCTGCGGATCAATGCCGGCCTTGGCAACGGCACCCCGCACCGCGTGGCATACCGCGTCCCAGATCTGGGCACTGGATTGTTCGACGCGCGCGCGGCGCTCGTCGCGGAAGAGATCGATGTCATGTTTGGCGCTGCCACACAGCTTGCCGCTGCGATCAAATACGCCGGCCCGGGCCGAGCCGGTACCGACATCGATGCCGATCAGATAGGTCTCCATCATTCCTCGCTGGTTTGGAAATGGGCCACCTGCCGCGTTGACTGACTCACACGCGATCGAAATTGGTGGGGAGCACGAGCATATCGCGGATGGTCACGTTGCGGTTGCGGGTCAGCATGTACTCGACCGCATCGGCCACTTCCGAGGGCTCGATCAGGCTGCCCGATTCCTTGGCCAGGCGCAGGTTCTCTTCCGGCCAGTCGGCCAGCAGTGCCGAGATCACCGGGCCGGGCGAGACCTGGCCGACGCGCACGCCATGGGGAATCATCTGGCGTCGCATGGTCTGCACGAAGCAGGTGATGGCCCATTTGGAACCCGCATAGACCGGCTCCCAGTAAGTCGGGAAATGCCCGGCCACCGAGCAGGTGACGATGATGTCGCCGGTCTTGCGCGCGATCATGTGCGGCGCCACGGCATGCACGTTCTTCATCACCGCATTGACGTTGAGGTTGAGCATCTTGTCGATGGCCTCGGGCGTGGTATCGACCAGCTCGCCGCCGATGTAGGTACCGGCATTGCAGTAGAGGATGTCGATGTGGTCGACCTTGGCCAGGATCTCCGGCACCATCGCCGCGCAGCTGTCGGCGTCCAGCAGGTTGGTCACCTGCGGGATCGCTTGCGGACCCAGCCGTGCGGCCAGTTCGTCCAGGGCCTTGGCGTTCCAGTCCACCATCACCACGGTCACGCCATTGGCCAGCAGCTTTTCGGTGGTGGCCAGGCCGATGCCGGAGGCGGCACCGGTGATGACGGCGATCTTGCCTGCGAGAGATTGGGGCATGTTCTGTCTCCTTGTGAATGAAATTGAGTATGAAAAAAAGGAATGGAAATGCTCAGCGCCATTCCCGGGCGATATAGATCGCCAGCAGGATGATCACGCCGCGAATGATGTCCTGCAGGTAGGGATTGATGCCCATCAGGTTCAGGCCATTGTTGAGGATGCCCAGCAGCACCGCGCCAATGAGCGTACCGACCACCAGCCCGCGTCCACCGGCGATGGCGGTGCCGCCGAGCACCACGGCGGCAATCGCATCGAGTTCAAAGCCCACGCCCGCATTGGGCTGGCCCGACATCAGGCGGCCCGTGAGGATGATGGCGGCCAGGCCCGAGGTGAAACCGGAAATCGCATACACCGCCAGCTTGATGCGCGTGGTCTTTACGCCCGACAACCGCGCTGCCATCTCATTGCCGCCGATGGCATAGACGTGGCGACCGAAGGGCGTGCGCTGCAGCAGCACCCAGGCCAGTGCATAGACCACCAGCATCAGGATCACCGGCACCGGGATCATGCCGATGCGGCCCACGCCGAACCACGAGATCCAGCCGGGCAGGCCCGAGATCGGATAGCCTCCCGAGTAGATCAGCCCGACCCCGCGTGCCACGCCCATGGTGGCCAGCGTGACGATGATGGCCGGCATGCGCCCCCACGCCACCAGCGCGCCGTTGAGCAGGCCGATGCCCACCGCCAGCGCCACCCCGGCCAGCAATGCCAGCGGTGCAGGCAGGCCGCTGTTGACGATCAGCCCGGCCGACAAGGTACCGGCCAATGCCATGGCCGCACCCACCGACAGATCAATGCCGCCCGTGAGGATGACGAAAGTCATGCCCACAGCGAGGATGCCGACGATGGAGACCTGGCGCAGCACGTTGAGCCAGTTGGAGACGGTGAAGAAGTTGTCCGAAGCCAGCCCCATCAGGAGCGAGACCACGACCAGCCCGGCCAGCGGCAGTGCCAGCGGTGAATGGATCAGGGCGCGCCAGCGCGCCTGCGAAGAGGCACGCACGGGGGCGTTGCCCAGGGTATTTGCGTCATGCTGCATGGTGGAGTCTCCCGGTGGTGGCATGGGTCATGATCTCTTCGGCGGTGACGGCATCGCCTTCGACGGTGGCCACGATGCCGCCGCCCTTGAAGACGCAGACCCGGTCGGACATGCCGACCACCTCCGGCAACTCGGAAGAAATCATGATGATGGAATAGCCCTGCGCGGTGAATTCGCGCATGAGCTGGTAAATCTCGGCCTTGGCGCCCACATCGATGCCGCGTGTCGGTTCATCGAAGATCAGCACCTGCATGTTGTGATTGATCCAGCGCGCGATCACCACCTTCTGCTGGTTGCCGCCGGACAGGGTATCGACCCGCGCCTGGGCATCAGGCGCCTTCGCGCGTACGCGCTGCATGGCGATGCGGGTCGCTTCGGCTTCACGGCGGCGATCCAGGAACAGGCCCGCCGCGCGATACTTGCCGTAATTGTTCAGCGAGATGTTGTGCAGGATCGGAAAGCTTGTAATGAGTCCCTGCTCCTTGCGGCTTTCCGGCAGCAGGCCGATCCCCGCTTGCAGGGCTTGCGCCGGATCGGCAAAGCGCAGCGGCACACCGTGCATGGAGAGCTTGCATTGCACCGCCGGATGCGCGCCCAGCATGGCCAGCACGGTCTCGGTGCGGCCCGAGCCGACCAGGCCGGCAAAGCCCAGGATCTCGCCGCGCCGCAACCGGAAGCGCGATACCGGGCCATTGCGCTTGAGCTGCAAGGCCTCCACCTCCAGCACCACATCGCTTTCGGGAGCGGCCGCGGCCTTGGGCGGGAAGCAGTTCTCGATGCGCCGCCCCACCATCATCTCCACCAGGCGCGACTGGTCCACTTCACTCACGGCACAGGTGCCGATATAGGCGCCATCGCGCAGGACGGTGATGCGGTCACAGATCTCGAAGATTTCTTCCAGATGGTGCGAGATGAAGATGATCGCCACGCCCTGCTCACGCAGGCCGCGCATCACCTTGAACAGGTGCTCGACCTCACCGGGCGTGAGGGTCGCGGTCGGCTCATCCAGCACCAGCAGGCGGGCATCGAGCGCCAGTGCCTTGGCAATCTCGACGAACTGCTGCTGCGCCACCGAGAGCTTGCACACCGGCACATCCAGCGGAATCTCCACACCCAGCTGCGCGATGATCTGCGCCGCGCGGCGCTTCATGGCCGCACGCTGCAGCAGGCCGAAGGGGCTGCGCAGCTCGCGTGCCAGGAACATGTTGTCCACCGCATCCAGGTAAGGAATCAGCGAGAATTCCTGGAACACCACACCGACACCGGCGGCGATGGCCTCGTGATAGCTGGCAAAACGGCAGGCCTGCCCATCGATGCGGATTTCGCCGCCATCGGGCGTGACGATGCCGCACAGGATCTTCATCAGGGTGGACTTGCCCGCGCCGTTCTCGCCCAACAGCGCGTGCACCTCACCGGCGCGCACCTGCAGGTCCACGCCGCGCAGCACCGTCACCGGGCCGAAGTTCTTCTTGATACCAGTCAGTTGGAGCATGGCTGCCTCCATCAAGGGAAAGGAAGGCGCGGCAACCCAGGGCTGCCGCGCCAGCGGCTTACCAGCTGAAGCCGGCCGCGTTCTTCTTGGTCACCGGCATGACGTCGATGGGCACTTCCTTGGGCACCACGCGTGCGCCCCACTTCTTGGCCAGCGCCATGGCCAGGCCCACGCGCACCTGGTCGCGCGGGAATTGCGCGGTGGTTTCGATGAAGGGGCCGCCATCGGCAATGGCCTTGACGGCTTCCGGCGCACCATCCACCGAGGTCAGCTTGATGTCCTTGCCGCTGCCCTGGATGGCGGCCAGCGCGCCCATCGCACCGCCGTCATTGACGGAGAAGATGCCCTTGAGGTTGGGACGCGACTGGATCATGTTCTCCACCACGCCCAGCGCCACCGAGCGGTCCTGGCGGCCGTTCTGGGTGGCCACCAGCTTGATGTCCTTGTATTCGCCCAGGGCCTGCTTGCAGCCTTCCACGCGCTGCAGGATGGGCACCACGGGGATGCCGTCGAGGATCGCCACTTCACCCTTGCCGCCGATGGCATCGGCCAGCGCACGGCAGGATTGGTAACCGGCGTCCTTGTTCTTGGAACCGACGAACATGTCCACCGGACCGGAGGCATTGGCATCGACCGCCACCACGATCACGTTGCGTGCCTTGGCCGCTTTCACTGCCGCTTCCACGCCAGCGGAGTCGGTCGGGTTGATGAGCAGGATGTCGATGTTCTGCTGCAGCATGTCTTCGATGTCGGCGATTTGCTTGGCCACGTTGTGGGCGGCATCGGTGACGATGACCTTGGCACCGAAGGACTTGGCCGCATCATCCAGGGCCTTTTTCATCGAGACGAAATACGGGTTGTTCATTTCCTGGAAGCTCATGCCGATCTTGAGCTTGGACAGTTCCTGGGCGCCTGCCGGCGCGGTGAACGCCACCAGCGTGGCGGTGGACAGGGCCAGTGCGGTCAGTGCTTTCTTCATTGCAGTCTCCATTGTTGTTGGTCGTGTGCTTGATGACGGGATGGCCCGGCATGCTCGTTGCGAAGTGACAGGCAACACCTGTCCTGTTCCGGAAAGCGGGGGCTTTCCTGAATGCGGTTTCCCTGACAAGGAAATGATTTAAATGATTTAAATGCTTTAAATGATTTAAATTATTTACGGCATGCGACCGACGCTATCCGGTCGCGGCAAAGAGGCCATTGCTGGCGAAGGTATTGCGGAACTCCGAAGGCGACATGCCCTTGATCTTCTGGAAGTGCCGGTTGAAGTTGGAGAGATTGGAAAACCCGGTCTCGTAGCAGATGTCGGTGATGCGCGCTTCCGGGTTGTTGAGCAGCGCCAGGCAGGCCAGGTCCACGCGCAGCTGGTTCTTGTAGCGCACCAGCGTGGTCCCGGTGTGGCGCTTGAAGGCGCGCGAGAAGGTGCTCAGGTTCTGCCCCACCATGTCGGCCAGGTCCTGTTCGCCGATGTCATCGGTGAGGTGCTCGCGCAGGTAGGCGATGGCGCGGTTGAGACCGCTGCTGTTTACGCCCGACAGATCCAGCTTGTAGGAGAGGCTGGCCAGCACTTCCGGCTCGGGCGAATTGGCCAGCACGTCGAGGATTTCCCAGAACAGGGCCAGCCGCTTCAGGCCGCGCTGGTCGATCAGGCGCTGCATCAGCGGGCGTACCGTGTCGCTGGTGGCGGCATCGAACAGCAGTCCGCGATGGCTGCGTTCGAGCAGCGGCATGATGGCTTCCATCTCGGGAATGCTGGCGGCGCATTGATCCACCAGCTGCTCGGGGAACTGGATCACCAGCGAGCGCACGGGGACCACCTCATCGCGGCCGATGTCGGAGATCCAGTTCTGCGGAAGATTGGGGCCGGTCATCACCAGCTGGCCCGGCGCGAAGTCGCCGATGTGGTCACCGACGTAGAAACGTCCCGAAGTCGCCACCACGAGGTGGATCTCGTACTCCGGATGGTAGTGCCAGCGCACGGTACGGAAGGGGTAGCCGTGCATCCATGCCGCAAAGGATTCGCCCTTGCGGATATGGACCAGTTCCAGGTCGGGCTGCATCGTGTCTCCTCTCAATCGAGAGCATTTTCCTTATTGAAACTGACAAATCGCTGTTGTCAGTTTTCTTCATGTGCTGCATCTTAGTGCCCCTCTGGCTGCGGCTTCTACATCACCAGCGAAGCAGGACTGATACTTTTTTGCGCAAAAAGGCTCGGAGAATGAAATACACTGCACGGCAGCAAAACGGCCCTGCAAGGCAGGGCCGTCGTACGGGGTCAGGTTGGCTGTATTACACCGAACGCATCAGTCCGCCATCGACCTTGATGTTCTGTCCGGTGATGTAGCCCGCACCGGTGGAAGCGAGGAAGGCGATGGTCGCGGCCACTTCCTCGCTGGTGCCATAGCGCTGCATGGGCACGCCGGCGCGGCGTTCCTCACGCTGCGGCAGGCTGTCGATCCAGCCTGGCAGGACGTTGTTGATGCGGATGTTTTCCGGTGCGTACTTGTCGGCGAAGAGCTTGGTGAACGCGGCCAGCCCGGCACGAAATACGGCTGAGGTCGGGAACATGTCGGAGGGCTCGAAAGCCCAGGCCGAGGAGATGTTGATGATGGAGCCGCCACCCTGGGCCTGCATCAGCGGCGTCACCAGGCGCGTGGGACGGATGACGTTGAGCAGGTAGGTATCCATGCCGCGATGCCAGTCTTCATCGGTGATGTCGAGGATGGGCGCACGCGGACCATGGCCGGCGCTGTTGACCAGCACGTCCACGCGACCCCAGCGGGCCACGGCCTGGTCGACCAGCTTCTGCAGATCCTCCACTGACTGGTTCGAGCCGGTCACGCCGATGCCGCCCAGCTCGGCGGCCAGCGCCTCGCCACGGCCGGAGGAAGACAGGATGCCGACCTGGAAGCCATCGGCCGCCAGGCGGCGCGCGGCGGCGGCACCCATGCCGCTGCCGGCGGCGGTGATCAGGGCTACTTTGCTGCTCATGGAAACTCCTTGTGGATAAGTGATCTTGCCGCACGGGAAATCATGACGTCCTGCGCGGGATTGGCGATTGTAGTGCGTGTCGATGCCGCGTGCAGGGCATGAGACGCGCATCAGGGCCTGTTCACGTTCAAACTGCGCGTGCGATTGAATGTGAACAGCCCCAGGCTCATCCGGAATTTGTCATGTCCCTGTTGCATTTCTGGGGCATCATCGCGCACCATTGCGCAGCCCGGCCCTCGTGCGGCCCCATGAACGTAGCGGAAGTCCCATGCAAATCATCGCCAACATCAATCTCGAATCCCTGCTCGATACCTCCATCAGCCTGACCGCCGCCTTCATCCTGGGTGGCCTGATCGGGCTGGAGCGCCAGTACCGGCAACGTACCGCCGGCCTGCGCACCAATGTGCTGGTGGCCCTGGGCGCGGCGGTCTTCGTCGACATGGCCAATCGCATGGGTGGTCACGAAGGGGCGGTGCATGTGGTGGCTTATGTGGTGTCGGGCGTGGGCTTCCTGGGCGCGGGCGCGATCATGCGCGAAGAAGGCAACGTGCGCGGCATCAATACCGCCGCCACCTTGTGGGGCTCGGCCGCAGTGGGAGCAGCGGCGGGGGCGGACCTGATCCTGGAAGCGATCCTGGCCACCCTCTTCGTGCTGGCCGCCAACACCCTGCTGCGCCCGGTGGTCAACACCATCAACCGCAAGCCGCTGGATGTGCCTTCGGTGGAAG
This sequence comes from Herbaspirillum sp. CAH-3, assembly GCF_009668275.1. Taxonomy (NCBI): domain Bacteria; kingdom Pseudomonadati; phylum Pseudomonadota; class Betaproteobacteria; order Burkholderiales; family Oxalobacteraceae; genus Herbaspirillum; species Herbaspirillum sp. CAH-3. Next base: position 203,885 of record NZ_VSWE01000008.1, read on the forward strand.
TGACCAACACCATCCATTTGATCGTGGAGAGTGCACACCAGAAGCGCGTGCTGACCGCCGTCACCGACATGCTGGAGCAGAGCCGCCATCCTACGCATGGACTGGATGTGCGGCCCTTCACGGAAGATGAAGTCGAGATCGAAGCCACCCTGGCAGCGACCTCCGTGGATGGCGATGAACTCGATGCCTTGGTGGAACGTTTGCTGGCCTTGCCGGCGGTGAAGCAGGCATTCTGGACGCCGAGCACGACCGATTGATGATTGATTGATGTCCGACCGGATCAGTAGGGGGTGGCCCTGAACTTCCCCCGCAACCACTTCACCGGCCCGCCAATGACCGGCAACTTCTGCCACAGCTCTTCAGCCGCATCCCAGTAATCGCGATGCTCGGTGACCAGCCCCGCTGCATCGAAGCGGAAATGCGTGGCCCCGAGCACCGTGTAGAAACGTCCCTTGAGACGAAACTCGAAACGCCAGGTAGCGAAGGCCTGCTGCCCCTGCCCCATGCGCTCCAGGATCACGAAGCGCGGATCTTCGGTGGTCTCGAACATGTGCGCAAAGATGGCGCGGATGGAACGCAGACCTTTGATGTCGTTGAAGGGGTCCTTGAACAGGGCCTCTTGTGAATAAAATTCACCAATCCGTTCCAGGCTGCCAGGGTCCAGCGCGCCATACCAGTCCAGCAAGCGGTCAAGATGCTGCATGGTCAGCTCAGCATGAAGCGCTGGAACAGCATGAAGCGTAGCCGGAACGGCAGCAGCCGCAGGATCTTCAACCAAGCCGTGAAGCGCCGCGGGAAGTGGATCTCGAAGCGGCCTTCGGAGATCCCGCGCCAGATCGCGGTGGCCGCCTGCTGCGGCGTCTGGATGGCCGGCATGGGAAAGTCGTTCTTGTCGGTCAGGTCGGTCTTCACGAAGCCCGGATTGATCAGGTACACGTTCAATCCCTTGGGCCGCAAATCGCTATAAAGAATTTCCGCAAGATTGATCAACGCCGCCTTGCCGGGACCATACACGGTCGCCCCCGGCAGCCCCACATAACCGGCCACGCTGGCCACCAGCGCAATGCCGCCGCTGCCACGCGCCAGCATGTCGGGCAGCGCCGCACCGAGTGCCGAATAGACGCTGGCAACGTTGGTGCGCAAGGTGTGTTCGGCTTCGTCTTCCTGGACTTCCCAGGTGCGTTCAGGGCGATACTTGGCCGCACAGAACACCAGCAGGTCGATGCCGCCGAAGGCTTCCACGATGCGGGCATGCTGGTCGCGCCAGGCATCGTGGCAGAGCACATCCAGTGGTGCGATGAAGGCATTCTTGTGGGCCGCTGCGACCTCTTGCAGCACATCGGCGCGGCGCGCCGACAAGGCCACGCGGGCACCCGCCTGCAGCGCCTGGCGCGCCAGCTCGGCACCGATGCCGCTGGAGGCACCGACCAGCCAGATGCGCAGGCCACGCAGGTCGCTGACCGGTTGGTTCATCGGACCAAACAACACGGCCGGGCGAGAAATCGGGGCGCGCTCGTCGGCGGTGCCGGCGGCCTCCTTGGGCAGGGGCTTGGACTGGGTATTCATACGCCCTCCTTGCGGAAGAACAGCGTGACCTGGCCCACTTCCACACCGAACTTGCTCATGCTGGTGCGGTTGATGAGGGTACGTTCATCCATCTGGTACATCCAGTCATCCATCTGGACTTCGTATTGCTTGTCATTGACCGGCAGCAGCAGCGTGTAATTCCAGTGCAAGGCATTGCCGGCGGTCTGGCCGATGGCCTCGCCGATGACATCGCCGGCACGGCCGCGCCAGCTGTTGTCGCCCTGGCGTACCAGGGTCCAGACGCGCGTCTGGGTTTCGCCATCGTCATAGCGGAATCGCTCGTCCAGGGTCAGCGTATTGCCCTCCACGGTACCGGTCACGACCACATGGAAGCGCCGTGCCACTTCGCCACCGCGCTTCTGGAACATGCCCCAGGCTTCGGTGCGCCCCTTGAAGAACACCGCCGGATCGAACACCGGCGTCTTGCTGGCGTAGTCCGACAATTTCTGCGAGGCGCAGCCGCCCAGTGCCAGCGCCAGCAGCGCCAGCGTGATTCCCTTCCATAGGCGCGCGGGCAGGCCCGTACGCATCAGTTTGGCATCCATGACTCACTCCTTGTGCAAGAGGAATTGCACGACATCGGTCTGGCCTTCATCGAAGCCCACTTCGCAGAACACGTAATACAGCTGCCACAGGCGGCGGAAGCGCTCATCGAAACCTTGCGCGGCAATGGTCTCGCGCTGGGCCAGGAAAGCGTCATTCCAGCGGCGCAGGGTTTCGGCGTAATCACGGCCGAAATGGAAACGGTCGCGCGTGGCCAGCCCGGCACGCTGGGCGCAGCGCGAGAAGCGCTCATGGCTGGGCAGCATGCCGCCGGGGAAAATGAATTCACGAATGAAGTCGGCACTGTCGCGATAGCGTTCGAACACGGCTTCATCGATGGTGATCGACTGGATCAGGGCGTGACCACCGGGTTTCAGGCGCGCCGAGACCGTATCGAAATACGTTTGCCAGAAGCGCTCGCCGACGGCTTCGAACATCTCGATGGACACGATGGCATCGTATTGCCCGTCCAGATCGCGGTAGTCGCACAGTTCCAGATGGGCCAGATGATCGAGCTGCTGGTGGCGCATTCGCTCCTGGCCGAAGGCCAGTTGCGCCGGCGAGATCGTCACGCCATGCACGCGGATGCCCAGGCGCGCCGCATGTTCGGCAAAGCCGCCCCAGCCGCAGCCGATCTCCAGCACGCGGTCGCCGGCCCGCAGGCCGAGCTGGTCGACGATGCGCTGGTACTTGGCGGCCTGCGCCGAGGCCAGGCTCTGGCAGGGTTCGGTGAAGATGGCCGATGAATAGGTCATCGTCGGGTCCAGCCACAGGCGATAGAAATCGTTGCCCAGGTCGTAGTGCGCATGGATATTGCGGCGGCTGCCGCTGCGCGTGTTGGAACGCAGCAGGTGGCGCAGGCGATACCACAGCGAGGCCAGGCGTCCGCCTTCGACCGCGCTGGAGAGCATCGCGCGGTTGCGCATGGCCAGGCGCAGCAGCGCGGCCAGGTCGGGCGTCTCCACCCAGCCATTGCCGTAGGCTTCACCGAAGCCGATGTCGCCGGCACGCAGGATGGCACCGCAGGCACGCCAGTCGAGGATGCGCAGTTGCGCGCTGGGCGGCTGGCGCAGGTCGCCGAAGGTCAGCGTGGTGCCATGCGGCGTGATCAGTTCAAGATGGCCGTGATTGAGGCGTTCCAGCATCGCCAGGAACAGGCGGGCCGAAATCGGGCCGGCACGGCGGCCGGTAGTCTGCAGTGCGGGGCTGTTGTTCACGATAGGGTTTCCTTTCCAGAAGAAGGTCCTGTGGCGGCGACGCGCTCGGGCTTGCTGAACCAGGGCACGCGCTTGCGCCACAACAGCAAGGCCTGCCAGTGGATACGGGCGACCACGCCCAGGGTCAGCAGCGGCTGTGCACACAGCGCGCCGAAGGCCGTGGCCGCGGTCAGGGGATGCAGGTGGCCGCCCACCGAGGTGCGCATCAGGGGTTGCAAGCCCTGCGCGACGTCCGACGGGTGGCCGTGGTCGTAATAATCGATGCCGACGAAGGCGGTGTTGCCGCCAGCCTCCGCACGCCGTGCCTGGTCGCGGAAGCGGAAACGATAGAAACCGCGTACTTCGCAGAAGGGCGAGACGTGCATCAGCTTGTTGCACACCAGCCGCGTGTGCTCGTCGATGGCGCCCTCATCCGGCGCCGAGAGCAAATAGTGCTGGGTTTCGCCAAAGGTGTTGTTGACCTCCGCCAGAACCGCACGCAACTGGCCCGCGCCGTCATGGCACAGGAAGAAACTGACCGGATTGAAGACGAAGCCGAACAGGCGCGGAAAGGTCTGCAGCCAGATGGCACCGTCATGCGGCAGGCCCGCCTGTTGCAGGTGGCCACGTACCCAGGCAGCCAGGTCGCTGCCATCGCGCGGACCATAGTCGCGTGTACGCACGCACATCAGGCGGCGGCGATCCACCCCGAACCAGGCGTTGCCGGCTTGGTGGAGGCGCGCAAGATCGAGGCGCACGCAGAACACCGGATAGACGAACTTGTGCAGCACCGGACGCAGGCGCTGGTGCATCACCTGCCCGCTCAACAACAGCGCGGGCGCGTCGGTGCGGGCGGTCGGCGACGTGTTCATAGCGCGGCCCAATGCGGCGTCACGCCGAAGTCCTGGATGACACGCAAGGCCGATTTCAGGCCGTCTTCATGGAAACCGTAACCGGTCCACGCACCGGCGAACCATGCACGGTGCTTGCCCTGGATCTCCGGCAGGCGGCGCTGGGCGTCGATGGCGGGCTGGTCAAACACCGGATGCTCGTAGTCGAAACGTCCCATCACGGTAGCCGGATTGGGCGGCTGCGGCGGATTCAAGGTGAGGACGATGTCGGTCTTGCAGGGCAAGTCCTGCAGGCGGTTGAGCCAATAGCTCACGCACACGGCGCGGCTGCCGTCGCTGTGGCGCGAACCGAGGTAATTCCAGGCCGACCAGACCTTGTCCAGGTGCGGCATGAGCGAAACATCGCTGTGCAGCCAGGCGGTATTGGCCTGGTAACGCACGGCCGAGAGCACCTGATGTTCTTCGATGGTGGCGTCCTGCAGCAGGGCCAGGGTCTGCGGTGCGTGGGTGGCGAAGACCACGGCATCGAACTGTTCTTCGCGCGGCTCGGCGCCGCCGCTGCGCACCAGCACTCCCTGCTCATTGCGGGTGACACTGGTGAGGCGGCTGCCCAGGCGGACATCGTCGAGGGTGGCGGCGATGCGGCGCACGTACTCACGCGAACCGCCGCGCACCGTGCGCCAGCGCGGCCTGTTGTTGACCTGCAGCAGGCCGTGGTTGATGCAGAAGCGCAGGAAGGTCGCTGCCGGGAAATCGAGGATGTCCGAGGGCGAACTGGACCAGATCGCCGCCGCCATCGGGATCAGGTAGGCATCCCCGAAGAGGACGCCATAGCCGCCCTCCTCCAGCAAATGGCGCAAGCTGATCGGGCGCCCCTCGCAGGCCGCCAGGTTGGCATGGGCCGCACGGTTGAAACGCAGGATGTCGCGCAGCATCCCCAGGAAGGCGGGTTGCAGCAAGCGCTTGCGCTGGGCGAAAACGGTATCGAGGTTGGTGCCGGCCCATTCGAAGCTGCCTTCATCCATCGACACCCCGAAAGACATGTCGGTATCGTAGGTCTCGACCTTCAGTTCCTCGAACAGCGCAATCAGGTTGGGATAGGTCCAGTCGTTGAAGACCAGGAAACCGGTATCGACCGGAAACGGCACGCCCTCCGGCGCGATGTCCACCGTATTGGCATGGCCGCCCAGCGTGGGCGCGGACTCGAACAGCACCACCTGGTGCTTGCGTGCCAGCAGGTAGGCGCTGGCCAGCCCGGAAATGCCGGCGCCGATGACGGCGATGCGCTGTTGGCTGCCTTGCCCGTTGGCTGCTGCGTTTGGATTCATGAAAACTTGCCCGCCTCTGTCTTTGTTATTGAAGTTCTGCCGTTGCCAGTCCTTGGGAATGTTCTCCCGCCCTGCTGGCCCGTGCTGCGTTTGGTGACCCGGGGCGGCGCTTGCTGTGGGGCTTTTTGGCCACCGGCGCCGCTTATTTGCTTCTCATCCTTGATTTAGGTGCTAAGATTACTACCAAAGAAAAATAAAATCTACTAATTAGTAACTTAAACTACCAATGAGTATTTTCGGCAAACTGAGCTTCAAGGACCAAGCCTTCAAATTACGGGAGAACGCCATCCTGGATGCCGCCACGACCGTCCTGGGCAGCAAGGGCTATGACCTGATGACCATGGACGACGTGGCCGGTGCAGTGGGCATCTCCAAACCCAGCCTGTACAAGCATTTCAAGTCCAAGGAAGAGCTGGTTGGCGAGACCATGCTGCGTCTCATCGATGGCGCCATTGACCAGCTGGCGCAGCTGGAGGACATCGCCAGCCCGCGCGGCAAGCTCGAAGCGATGCTGGAATGGGCGCTGCGGGTGCGCCTGGAAGGGGGCCTGCCCTTCCTGCCCTCCACCAGCGCGCATGTGCGCGAGATGCTCATGCGCAACGTGAAATACGTCATGCGCGTGCTCAAGCTCAACGGGCAACTGGAAAAGCTGGTGAAGGAGGCGCAGAAGAATGGCGAGCTCGATGCCGCCCTGCCCAGTGATGTGGTGTTGTACAGCTACTACGCACGCACCTGTGACCCGGCGGTGGATTACCTGCAGAAGTTCAGCAAGATGAGCAATGAAGAAATCGTGAAACACATGTTGCACGTGGCCTTCAACGGCTTCACGAAGTAAGGCAGGGTGCCGCCCGCTCAAAGGCGGCACCTGCCCCGCATGACTTACAGGCCGTAGCAGCGCGCCGCAGTCGTCCCCCACAACTGCTCCTGCTCGGCCGCCGACAGCCGCGTGGCCGCCCACTCGCGGACCACGCCCGCCACCTTGGCGTAGGAAGCGGCCAGCAGGCATACCGGCCAATCCGATCCAAACATCAGGCGTTGCGGGCCGAAGGCTTCCAGCGCCGTGTCCAGGCACAGGGCGATATTGTCGTAATCCTTCTGCCGCAATCCGCGCAACCAGTCCGCCTCGGTGACCAGTCCCGACAGCTTGCAGGCCACATGCGGCATGGCGGCCAAGGCGCGCAACTGGCGTTTCCATTCATTGAAAGAAGCTTCACTGCGCCCGAAGTCAGCCAGGGCCGGCTTGCCCAGGTGATCCAGCACCAGCCAGTGGGCGTCATGGCGGGCACAGAAAGCCTGCACCTCGGCCATCTGCCTGGCATGGACCAGCACGTCATAGACCAGCCCCTGCTGCTGCAGCCACTTGATGCCGGCATTGAAGGCCGGCGCCTCCAGGAAGGCGGTGACATCGGCTTCGTCCTGGACCTGGTGGCGAAAGCCCACCAGCTTGTCGCGTCCCCATTGGGCCACGTTGGCCGCCAGGTGCGGCGAGGACAGGTCTTCCCAGCCCACCACCCCGGCAATGCGGCGATCGGCCCGGGCCAGGTCCAGCAGGAAACCGGTCTCCTCGCGCCCGGCGCGGGCCTGCACGGCGATCGACGCATGCAGCCCTTCAGCATCGAGCACCGGATGCAGCTGTCCCGGCAGGCGATCACAGGCCAGCAATTCCATGCCCTTTCCGATCCAGGGATAGTCGTCGGCGCGATAGCGCCAGAAGTGCTGATGGGCGTCGATACGGAGGGGTTTCATGGCGCAGTCTCGGGAGGGAGGAGGAGAACGAAGCGTTTCCGCATCCCTTAGTTTTTTCTGGACGAAAACTTAGAAACGGGAAACCGAAAACTTAGGGATTTCCCCGGACCGTGCCGGGGAAACCGCAGGATGCCAGACCAGATCAGTCGTACAGCACTTCCTTGATCTTGGGATCGTCGATGTTGCTCTTGTCGTACCAATAGAAGCCGGTATCGATGACCTTGGGCAACTTCTCGCCCTTGATCGCCTTGACCGCCGCTTCCACGGTCTTGTAGCCGATGCCCACCGGGTTCTGGGTGATGGCCCCGGCCATCACGCCTTCACGGATGGCATCCTTCTGCTGCTTGCCGGAGTCGTAGCCGATGATGATGATCTTGCGCTTCATCTCCTTGACGCCATTGACCACACCGATGGCCGAGCCTTCGTTGGTGCCGAAGACACCCTTGATCTTGGGATAGGCCTGCAGGATGGACTTGGTGACTTCGGTCGACTTCAACTGGTCACCCGCGCCATATTGCACGCTGACCACCTTGATCTTGGGATAGTTGGCCTTGATGCGCTCCAGGAAGCCATCGCGGCGATCCACACCGGTACGGCTGGTCTGGTCGTGGGCCACCACGGCCACTTCGCCTTCCTTGCCGATCAGTTCGGCCATCTTGTCGGCGGCCAGCGCCGCAGCGGCACGGTTGTCGGTGGTGGCGGTGGTCACGGGGATGTCGCTGTCCACGCCCGAGTCAAAAGCGACCACCGGGATCTTGGCGGCTTGCGCCTTCTTCAGCAGGGGGATGGCGGCCTTGCTGTCCAGGGCGGCAAAGCCGATGGCTTGCGGCTTCTTGGCGAGGGCGGCGGAGAGCATGTCGATCTGCTTGTCGACCATGGCCTCGGTTTCCGGACCTTCGAAGGTGACCTTCACCTTCAGATCGCGGCCGGCCTGGTCGGCACCGGCTTTGACAGCCTGCCAGAACTGGTGCTGGAAGCCCTTGGAAATGAGCGGCACATACACTTCCTGCGCGTGCGCGGCCGAAGTGCCGACAGCGAAGGCCAGGCCCAGGGCAGCGGCCAGTAACTTGTTCTTGAACACGGTACGTCTCCTTTTGTTATCGATGATGGAGTGCCGGAAATGGCGCTTCCGGCGGGGCTTGCATTACTACAGGGAAATCATGTCATGCACGGCGGCGGCGGCGCAGGATGTCCAGGTACACGGCCAGGATGATGATGACGCCGGTCACCACCGTCTGCCACTCCTGCGCCACCGACATGATGCGCAGGCCATTGACCAGCACGCTCATGATGAAAGCGCCGATGATGGTCCCCAGGATGGTGCCGGTGCCGCCCGAGAGGGAAGTCCCGCCAATCACCACGGCGGCAATCGCATCGAGCTCGTAGCCCTGACCCAGCGCGGGCTGGGCCGAATTGAGGCGGGAGGCGATGATGAGACCGGCGATGCCGCAGATGGCGCCCGAGAAGGTATAGACCGCGACCTTCCAGAAATCCACCTTCACGCCCGACAGGCGCAGCGCTTCCTCGTTGCTGCCCAGGGCAAAGGTATAGCGGCCGAACACCGTCTTGTTGAGGATGACCGAGGCCGCGATGGCGACGATGAACAGGATCAGCACCGCATTGGGAATGGGCAGCGAGGGAATGAGCTCGCCGATCAACGAATCCTGGGCGATGGCCGAGAAGCCCTCGGTATCGTTGAAGTAGATCGGGCGCGTACCGGAGATCACCAGCGACAGGCCCTTCAACAGCATCATCATGCCCAGCGTGGCAATGAAGGGCGGCACCTTCAGCTTGGCGATCACCATGCCGGAGATCCAGCCCGAGAGCGCGCCAAAGAAGATCGCCGCCGCAATGCCCAGCGGCAGCGGCATGCCCCAGTTGGTCAGCACCACACCGGCCATGACGGCACAGAAGGTCATCATGGTGCCCACCGACAGGTCGATGCCGGAGGTGATGATGACGTAGGTGCAGGCAATGGCCAGCACGCCGTTGACGGCGGTGGACTGCAGGATGCTGACCAGGTTGTCCACCTCCATGAAGTTGGGCGAGGCGAAGCTGAAGAACAGGATCATCAGCAGCAGGCTGGCAAAGGCCAGCAGCTTCTGGCGCGCCGCCGGATTGAAGAGGCGGGCGCGCAGGCCCGAGGGGGAAGCGGTATTGGCCATGGTGGATGCGGAAGGGGCGGAGTGGATTTGGTTTGCCATGATCGGTGTGTCTCTCTTGTCAGGTCTTGGGGCCCGGTGTTGCTTGTGACTTGTGGCCTGTGGCTTGCGGCTTATTGCGCCACGGCCGATTCGCGCTGCGTGGCCAGCTGCATGATGTTTTCCTGGGTGGCCTCGGCACGTGCCAGTTCACCGGTGACGCGGCCCTCGCACATGACCAGGATGCGGTGGCTCATGCGCAGCACCTCGGGCAGCTCGGAGGAAATCATCACGATGGCCTTGCCCTGTTCGGCCAGGGCATCGAGCAGCTTGTAGATCTCGCTCTTGGCACCGATGTCGATGCCGCGCGTGGGCTCATCGAAGAACAGGATGTCGCAGTCGCGCAGCAGCCACTTGGCAATCACGATCTTCTGCTGGTTGCCGCCCGAGAGCAGGCGCGCCTGCTGTTCCACCGAGGGGGTCTTGATGGCCAGCTGGCGCACGTAGCCCTGTGCCACTTCGCGGATGGCGCGCTGGTCCATGAAGCCGGCCTTGGTGAAGCGGCCCATGCTGGAGAGCGCGATGTTGGCCTGCACGTCCATGCCCACGGCCAGCCCGAAATGCTTGCGGTCTTCCGACAGGTAGCCGATGCCATGTGCCACTGCATCGGCCGGCTGGCGGATCACGGCCTTGCCGCCGTGGATGATGATCTCGCCCGACTCCAGCGGATCGGCACCGAAGATGGCGCGCGCCACCTCGGTGCGACCCGCGCCCATGAGGCCGGCAAAACCGAGGATTTCGCCCCGCCGCAATTGGAAGCTGACGTCACGGATGGCGCGGCCGCGATTGAGCCCGCGCACCTCCAGCACGACCTCGTTGCCGGACGTATCGGGCGGCATGCGTTGTTCGCCATCGAGCGCGCGACCCACCATCATGGAGATGATGGTGTCCATGGAGGTGCCCTGCATGGGGACGGTAGCGATGTACTTGCCATCGCGCATGACGCTGACGCGATCGGCGATCTGGCGCAGCTCGTCCATCTTGTGGGAGATGTAGACGATGCCCACGCCCTCGGCCTGCAGGTCGCGGATGATGCGGAACAGCTCGGCGATTTCGGCGTTGTTCAGGGCCGCGGTCGGCTCATCCATGATCAGTACGCGCGAATCGAAGGAGAGCGCCTTGGCGATCTCCACCATCTGCTGGCGCGCCACGGTGAGCTCGCCCACCGGCGTGCGCGGATCCATGTCCAGCCGCATGCGCGCGAAGATGGCCGCAGCCTGGCGATTCAGCTGTTCTTCGTCGATGATGAGGCCGAAGCCCTTGCGCGGCTCGCGGCCGATGAAGATGTTCTGCGCCGCTGACAGGTGGTTCATCAGGTTCAATTCCTGATGGATGATGCCGATGCCCAGCGCCTGCGCCTGGCGCGGCTCGGCGATTTCCACCGGCTTGCCGTCGAGCAGGATGTCGCCGCTGTCGCGCTGGTAGACGCCGGAGAGGATCTTCATCAGCGTGGATTTGCCGGCGCCGTTCTCGCCCATCAGGGCATGGACTTCGCCGGCCACCAGTTCGAACTGGCAATCGTCCAGCGCCAGCACGCCGGGAAAGCGCTTGCTGACATTGCGCAGGAGAATCAGCGGTGTAGCCGCTGCCGTCGCTCCTGCGCGGGCTGTTGTCTCGTGTTCTTGTTGCATGCTCACCTCGGATGCGGATGCATTGCCGGCCTGGGCGGGACCATGGCCATCGTCTGCGCGACTCTTCGTTCGCTGCTGTTGGGGGACTGCGTTGACTGCCTGCTGCCTACTGTACCGCCTTGCGAAAAACTTAGAAAGCGATTTGCAAAGTCTAAACTTTGCGACAATGAAAACTTAATCTTCCTGCGCGCCCAGATCGAAGATGCGCGTCATCGGCACCCACTTCTGTCCGGCCGGGGTCCACGGCGTGGGCGCCTGGAAGCGCCACATCAGCTCTTCCCACGCTCGCACCTTGGGGTCGCTTTCGCTTGCAGCCGCCATGGCAGCGGCGTCGAAGACGCTGTCATCGGTTTCCATCACCATCATCATGCGCGTGCCCAGGCGGTAGATCTCCATGCCGGTCACGCCCTGGCGGCGCAGGTGATCAGCAATCTCGGGCCAGATGCGCTGGTGATGCCGCTCATACTCGGCGATGAGGGCCGGATCATCCTTGAGGTCGAGGGCCAGTACGGTACGCATGGCGGCCTCAGGTCAGCGCGCGGTCGAGATGGGTATAGCCGCCATCGACGAAGACCCATTGCCCGGTGGTATGGGAGGAGCGGCCCGAGAGCAGGAATACCGCCATGTCCGCCATTTCTTCGGAGGTGGTGAAGCGCTTGCCCAGCGGGATCTTGCTGGTGATGGCATCGAGCTTCTCCTGCGGATTCTCGAAGGTGGCGATCCATTTCTCGTAGAGCGGGGTCATCACTTCGGCGGGAATCAGGGCGTTGACGCGCACGCCATCCTCGCGCAAGGCCGCAGCCCATTCGCGCGTGAGCGACAGTTGCGCCCCCTTGGAGGCGCAATAGCCGCTGGTATTGCCCTGCCCGGTCAGGGCGGTCTTGGAAGAGACATTGAGGATGGAACCGCGCGTGGCCTTCAGGTGCGGCACGCAGTAATGCGCCATCACGTAGTAATGGATGAGATTGCGCTCCAGCGACGCCACGAATTCATTGCGGCCGGCCTCCAGGCCCACGCTGTCATTGACGCCGGCATTGTTGACCAGGCCATCGAGCCGCCCGAAGCGGCGCACCGTCTCGGCGACCGCCTCGCCACAGCGCGCTTCGTCCTGCAATTCCAGCTGGAACAGGGCGGCGCGCGGCTGCACGCCGGTCAGGCGGGCCCAGAACTGCGGGTCCGGTTCGCTGCGCGCAAACACCACCGGTATCGCGCCTTCGGCAGCCAGTTGCAGGCTGATCGCGCCACCGATGCCGGAGGCGCCGCCGGTCACGATGACGACCTTGTCTTGCAGGTTCAAATCCACATCAGTCTCCGTTTTCGTTCATCTTGTAATGGGGGAGCCGGCCTCAGCCCCGGAAGCGGTACTGCTCCAGGGAAGCGGGCTTCATTTCGATCGAAAATCCCGGCAAGGCAGGCGGCATGTAGGCGGCATTGCGGATCACGCAGGGATCCACGAAGTGTTCGTGCAGGTGATCCACGTATTCGGTCACGCGCCCTTCCTTGCTGCCGGAAATGCACAGGTAGTCGATCATCGACAGGTGCTGCACATACTCGCACAGGCCCACGCCACCGGCATGCGGGCAGACCACCTTGCCGAATTTGGCGGCCATCAGCATGACGGCCAAGATCTCATTGACGCCACCGAGGCGGCAGGAATCGATCTGCACCACGTCGATGGCATCGCGCATGATGAACTGCTTGAACAGCACGCGGTTCTGGCACATCTCGCCGGTGGCGACCTTGACCGCGCCGATGCCTGCGCGGATCTTGCGGTGGCCTTCCACGTCATCCGGACTGGTCGGCTCCTCGATGAACCAGGGTTGCGCAAAGGCCAGCTCGTTGACCCAGTCGATGGCCTGGTCCACTTCCCATACCTGGTTGGCATCGATCATCAGGTTGCGGCCAGGGCCCAGCACTTCGCGGGCGATACGCACGCGGCGCTTGTCGTCTTCGAGGTCGCGGCCGACCTTGAGCTTGACGTAGTTGAAGCCCTGGTCGATGGCTTCCTGGCACAGGCGGCGCAGCTTGGCATCGTCATAGCCCAGCCAGCCGGCCGAGGTGGTGTAGCAGGGATAGCCTTCCTGCTCCAGGATGCGCAGGCGTTCGGCCTTGCCGGCCTCCTTTTCGCGCAGCAGGGCCAGCGCTTCGTCCGGGGTGATGCAATCGGTGATGTAGCGAAAGTCGATGGTACGCACCAGTTCCTCCGGCGACATCTCGGCCACCAGTTTCCAGACCGGCTTGCCCGCGGCCTTGGCCCACAGGTCCCAGGCGGCATTGACCACCGCGCCGGTGGCCAGGTGGATGGCGCCCTTGTCCGGGCCGATCCAGCGCAGCTGGCTGTCGGAGGTGACGTGGCGCCAGAAGCGGCCCATGTCGGCGGCAATCCAGTCCAGCTCCAGGCCCACCACCAAGTGCTCCATGGCGCGGATGGCGGCACAGCAGATCTCGTTGCCACGGCCGATGGTGAAGGTCAGGCCGTGGCCCTTCAATTGCTCATTGTCGGTATCGAGGATGACGTAGGCGGCGGAGTAATCCGGATCCGGATTCATGGCGTCCGAACCATCCAGCGATTGCGAAGTGGGGAAGCGTACGTCCAGCACGCGCAGGGCAGTAATCTTGGTCATCGGTCTCTAGCGTGGATGCCGCTGCGGTGGCGAGCCGCGGCCGGCGGGGCCCTCCGTCACGGAAAGCCGGGATGATCGTCTCCGGGGCGGGGCCCCTCTTTTGCATTTACTCACAAATAAAATATCATTTCATCTGTGAGTTGCAGAGCATAACCTCGATTATCCTCCCACTACAGCGCCAGGCCGATGAAGTTTCCGCTCTGATTGATATCATTTTCGGAATGACGAGCTGGGGCGATGGGATCATTCATGAAAAAATATTTCATGAATAAAATGGATTTTTCATCAAAATCACCTACAATCCGGCCCCAGAAACCCGCCGTTTTTGCGATCCCGCTCCCTATTGCGCCCCGAAACGCCATGCCCAGAACCCGCAAAATCAATCCTGCCGAGGCCCCTGCCGTACAGACGGCTGCCGACCATGAAGAGGAAAGCGCCAGCGGCAAGACACGCTATGCCGCGCCGGCGCTGGACAAGGGACTGGATATCCTGGAGTTGTTGAGCCGCTCGGAACAGATGCTGACCCTGAACCAGATCTCGCGGCAGCTGGGGCGCAGCGTCAATGAAATCTTTCGCATGGTGGTCACGCTGGAACAGCGCGGCTACCTGGTGGCCGACAACGATCATTACCGCCTGTCGCTGAAGCTGTTCGAACTGGCGCACCATCACCAGCCCATTCGCTCACTGGTCAGCACCGCCCTGCCCCACATGCGCGAGCTGGCCAACCGCGCCATGCAGTCTACGCACCTGACGGTCTATGAGGCGGGGCGGGTAATCGTGGTGGCGCAAGTCGACAGCCCCGAACGCTGGGCTTTCGGACTGAAGGTCGGTGCGCTGGTGAGCCTGACCGATACGGCCTCGGGCCACGTGCTGCTGGCCTTCCGCGACGAGGCCGAACGCGCCGGCATGCTGGCTGCGCACGTGCGCATGGATGGCGAACAGGAAATCGAGACGGCGCAACTGATGCGCCAGATCGAGGACACGCGCAAACGCGGCCACTCGCGCATGGAAAGCCGCCAGATCCGGGGCGTCATCAACCTGTCCTACCCGGTGATGGGGGCCAACAACCGCATGCTGGCGGCTTTGAACGTGCCCTACATCGAACGCATCGACAAGAAGGTCAACCCCAGCCTGGATGAGGTGCAAGGCATCGTCCAGGAAGTCTCGGCGCGGCTGTCGCGGCTGATGGGGGATTCGAGTTTCGGGTCCTGAATCCGGACCCGTTGGAAGAGTTGCGTGCGGGGAGGCCGCACGCGTGTGGCGGCCTCAGCCGGCGAAGCGCACTTCGGGCAAGCCGCGCACATCCAGTCCCGGCACGCTGAAGAGGCCTCCGGCGAGCGCATCCTCGGCGCGCTGTTCGGCGCTCATGCCCTCGTGGGCTGTGGTCACGAACAAGGTATCCAAGGCCGCACCGCCGAAAGCCACGCAGGAAGGCTGCGCCGTGGGCATGTCGATGATGCGGTCAATGCGGCCATCGGGCGCGAAACGCACCACGCGCGCACCACCCCACTGGGCATTCCACAGGTAGCCGTCCGCATCGACGGTCGACCCATCGGGGCCGCCCGGCTGCTGCGCCAGGTCGGCGAAGAGGCGCTGATGGCCCACCGCACCGCTGGCGGTGTCGTAATCACACACCATGATCTTGCCGGCCATGGAGTTGCAGTGATACATCAGCTTGCCATCGAGGCTGAAACAGATGCTGTTGGAAATGGCGATGCCCGGCAGCGCCAGGCGCTCCAGGCTCAGGTCGGCATTGAGACGATAGAAGCTGGCGATGGGGGCGCGGCCCGCATCTTCATTGAGCGTACCGAAGACGAAGCGGCCCTGGCGATCGCAGCGGCCATCGTTCAGGCGCGTGCTCGGCAGGTCGTCTTCGATGCGGCAGATCGGGCTGATTTTCCCGCTATCCAGCTCGAAGAAGGCCAGCCGCGAGGCCAGTCCGATCAGCAGGCGCTGCGGATCGGCCGTGAAGGCAAAGCAGCACAGGCGTTCCGGCATGGCCCAGCTGCGGGTGGCACCGCTGGCGGGATCATGGTTCCACAGGCGGGAAGCATGGATATCGGTCCAGAAGACCGTCTGCGAGCGCTCGCACCACAGCACGCCTTCGCCCAGTTCATGATGTCCGTCGACCAGCAATTGCGCATTCATCGGGGTTCCGCCTACCAATCAAGTCAATGAAACAAACGATATAAATTGTTTGAAGGACGCCATGAAACGTCCGTCAAAACGACAAAAAAGGGTGGGCTTGCGCCCACCCTCAACTACATCAAGACCACCTCAGGAAGGATTACATTACTGCTATTCGTTACATTAGAACGAGTGGGCGATACCGAAGTAACCGCCGGTCTGCTTCAGGCCGGAAACGCCATTGTCGCCACCGTTTTCCAGGATGTGGCCAGCGCCGGTGCCGTTACGCACGGTGCCCACATCGACGTACAGCAGGGTACGCTTGGACAGGAAGTAGTTGATGCCGGCCATGTACAGGTTGGCAGTGCCGCCGCCGTTGCCCACGCCGGTCGAACTGACCGAGGCGTTGTTGGCATTGACGTGGAACCATGCGCCGACCAGTTGCAGCTGCGAGGTCACGTCATAGTTGGCGCCCAGCCAGTAGTGGTTGGCACGGCTCGGTGCACCAGCAGCAGCGTTGGGTGCGCGCAGGTTTTCGTAACCGACGAACATCTTCAGCTTGTCGTACTTGTAGGTAGCACCCAGGATCAGCTCCTTGGAGTGCTTCCACAGATCGTCGTAGTTGCCGTTGGCGTCGCGGACCACGTCATAGATCGCGCGCAGTTCCAGGCCGTTCTTCTGGTAGGCCAGCGAGATGCCGTCCTTGCGGCCATCGCTGCTGCCGCCCACGGCGCTGTTGTTGTTGCCACCGTTGAACGAACCGGCCTTCTCACCCAAGCTGGTTTGCAGGTTGACGGTGAAACCAGCCATGTCAGGGCTGTTGTATTCGATCACGTTGGACGCGCCAGGCCAGTTGCGGCCGTTGACCAGCACCGAGGTGCCGATGGCTTGCTGGCCGGTCGGGTCGAGGAACCAGACGTCGTTGTTGATGAACAGGTTCTTGCCGAACTTGATGGAACCGGCGCTGGCCGAGGACAGGCCGACGTAGGAACGGCGGTTGAACAGCGCGTTGTTGCTGGTGTCCGTACCGTTGAAAGCGCCCTTGGTCGAGTTGAAACCGGATTCCAGCAGGAAGAAGGCATTGGTACCGCCGCCCAGGTCTTCCGTGCCCTTGAAGCCGATCATGCTGGTGCCCCATTGGTTGTTCGCAGCGCTCCACTTGGAACCCTTGCCGTTGGTACCGGCGTTGGTCTGGAAGTCGATACCGGCGACCACGCGGCCGTAGATGGTGACACTGCTTTGCGCCTGCGCCTGTGCCGAGAACGCACCCATCAGCGCGAGCGCGCACAGGGTCTTTGCTCCAATAAAGGATGGCTTCACTTGCTTCATGAATAGTCTCCGTGGATATTGCCGTTTAAAATTTTTTTCGTCGGTGGGCTTGGCCGTGCAGCGTTGCATTTCAGACCCCTGGATCCTGACGGACTCCTGACAGTCTCCCAACTTGTTGTTTTTGATGCTGCCCGACCTTCTCTTCTTTCATCCCGCTGCTGCCCTGGTTGTCTCCTGTACAGCCCGGAATGTGGCTAGATACTAAGTATTCAGTTCATGTCTTTCCAATGAAATCTTTAGCAATTCCGATATGCGATTTGATATCATCAATTCCTAATAAAAAAACGATTGAAAAAATTTAGAAAACCGTCCCCCGGAGACTTATGAAAAACAGTGACCCGAACTGGTTTCTGCGGGCGCGATTGAAGACCCGCCAACTCCTTCTGCTGATCGCTCTCGACGACACCCGCAACATCCACCGCGCTGCCAGCGAGCTGAACATGACGCAGCCGGCTGCTTCCAAGCAACTCAAGGACCTCGAAGACATGCTGGGCGTGTCGCTGTTCGAGCGCCTGCCGCGCGGGATGCGGCCCACCATCTATGGCGAGGCCATGATCCGCCATGCGCGCATGGCCCTGACCAGCCTGTCCAAGGCCCATGAGGACATCGTGGCCCTGAAGTCCGGCCTGTCCGGCCAGGTCGATGTGGGCGTGATCCTCTCGCCCGGCATGGCCCTGTTGCCGCCAGCCATCGCGCGGGTCAAGGAACAGGCCCCGATGCTGCGCATCGGCGTGGAGGTGGAAAGCAGCAACATCCTGCTCTCACGCCTGCTGCACGGCGAGCTGGACTTCATCATCGGCCGCATCCTGGACGAGGAAGCCCGCGGCGGACTGCTCTATGAGGAACTGGCTGACGAGCCGGTGTGCGCCGTGGCGCGCGTGGGCCACCCCTTCCACACCCGCACCGACCTGAGCCTGGCCGACCTGGCCAGCGAGGCCTGGATCATGGCCCCCAAGGGCAGCATCCTGCGCGCACGCTGCGACCAGATGTTCCGTGAGCAAGGCCTGGCGCCGCCCTCCAACGTGGTCGACACGACCGCCATCCTGTTCATCACCAGCCTGTTGCAGCAGACCGATTTCATCTACGCCATGCCCACCGAGGTGGCGCGCTATTACACCCAGGCCCGCCTGATGGACATCCTGCCCATCGAGCTGCCCTGCCGCATGGCCGGCTTTGGCATCATCACGCGCCAGGACAACCTGCTCTCGCCAGGCGCCAACCTGGTACTGCAAGCCATCCGTGAAGTGGCCAAAATGATCTACTGATCCACCCCGGCAGCCCGGCCAGGACCATGCCGGGGTCGGTTTGCTGCGCCGAGTTTTATTAAGAAATGTAAGGTAACGTAAGACACTCTGAAATCGCCTCCCGACGCGGCATCAAAACAGAAATCACGCACCCCGAAACTTTAAAAAAACGCGGCTAAAAAACAACACTTCAAACGCGTAAAAATCTAAGTTTTTCCAAGCTGTCATACAGCTTTTTTCTAAAACTGCCGCATTTCCCTTCCCGTCTCCAAGCCCTTTTGGCGTTTGCGCAAAATTTGCGCAAAAAAAGAGTCGCCATTTGGCGACTCTTTCTGCTCCGTTGCGCAAGTGCGCGCCGTAAAGACTGTCACACCCAGCCAGCGTCGACGATGAATTCCTGCGCGGTGCACATCGCGCTATCGTCTGCGGCCAGGAACAGCACCATGCGCGCCAGGTGCCAGGGCAGCAGGTCGCCCTGCAGGCACTGGTTGCGGGCGATCGACTTCTTGCCTTCTTCGTCCAGCCACAGCTGGATCTGGCGTTCGGTCATGACCCAGCCCGGTGTCACGGTATTGACGCGGATCTTGTGCGGACCGAGGTCGCGCGCCAGGCCACGCGTGAGGCCCAGGGTCGAGGCCTTGGCTGTGGTGTAGACCGGGAAGCCGCCACCGGACTGGTGCCAGCTGATCGAACTGAAGTTGATGATGGAACCGCCGCCACGGCGCTTCATGCCTTCCACCACCGACTGCACGGCAAAGAAGGACGGACGCTGGTTGATGGCGATGCGGTCGTTCCAGTAGTCCAGCGTCACTTCTTCGAGCTTGTGGCGCTGGTCGTTGGCGGCATTGTTGACCAACACGTCGAAGTCGCCCAGCTGCGCTTGCAGCTCGGCGATGGTGGCCTGGAAAGCGGGGATGTCGCGCAGGTCGCAATGGCGGAACAGCGGCTTGGGGTAGCCGGCAGCGGCCACTTCATTGCACAGCGCCTCGCTGGCCTCGGTGGCGATATCGACGAAAGCGACATGCGCGCGCTGTTGCGCGAAGGCTTCGACAATGGCCGCACCGATGCCGGTGCCGCCGCCGGTGATGAAGACGCGCTTGCCCTTGAGGCTGGGGAAGTTCGCCAGTTGCACGTTCTGGGGGGTATTGCTCATGAGGTTTCCTTGCAGGCCGGTGCGCGCGCCAGGCGCGGCACCGGCATCATGATGACGGGAAGAAGATCAGTGCGAGTGCTTGGGCACGGCCGCGCCACGGCAGCCGACCAGGAAGTCGAAGTCGCAGCCTTCGTCAGCCTGCAGCACGCGGTCCACATACAGGGACTGGTAGCCGCCGGCCATCTCCGGCTTGCGCTCGGCCAGCACCTTGGCGCGTTCGGCCAGGCGGCGTTGCATCTCTTCTTCGCTGATATCCAGCTGCAGCTTGCCGGCATAGGCGTCAAGCTCGATGAAGTCGCCATCCTGGACGATGCCCAGCGGACCGCCGGCAGCGGCTTCCGGAGCCACGTGCAGGATCACGGTGCCGTAGGCGGTACCGCTCATGCGCGCATCCGAAATGCGAACCATGTCCTTCACACCGGTCGCCAGCACCTTGGGCGGCAAACCCATGTTGCCCACTTCGGCCATGCCCGGATAACCCTTGGGCCCGACATTCTTCATCACCAGCACGCAGCTGGCATCGACATCCAGGTCAGGATCGTTGATACGTTCCTTGTAGTGGTTGAAGTCTTCGAAGACCACGGCGCGGCCGCGATGCTTCATCAGCTCGGGAGTAGCGGCCGAGGGCTTCAGGACCGCACCGCGCGGCGCCAGGTTGCCACGCAGGATGCAGATGCCGCCATCTTCGATCAGCGGGTTGGCCAGCGGGCGCACCACTTCATCGTTGTAGATCGGCGCATCCTTGACGTTGTCCCACATGGTCTGGCCGTTGACGGTCAGCGCATCCTTGTGCGGCAGCAGGTCAGCTTCGCCCAGGCGGCGCAGTACGGCTGGCAGGCCACCGGCGTAGTAGAACTCTTCCATCAGGTAGCGGCCCGAGGGCTGCAGGTCGACGATGGTCGGGGTGCCACGGCCGATGCGGGTCCAGTCTTCCAGTTCCAGGTCCACGCCGATGCGGCCGGCGATGGCCTTCAGGTGGATCACGGCATTGGTGGAACCACCGATGGCGGCGTTGGTGCGGATGGCATTCTCGAAGGCCTTGCGGGTCAGGATCTTGGACAGGGTCAGGCCTTCCCAGACCATGTCGACGATACGCATGCCGGACAAGTGCGCGAGAACATAGCGGCGCGCATCCACGGCGGGAATGGCTGCATTGTGCGGCAGCGACACACCCAGCGACTCGGCCATGCAAGCCATGGTGGAAGCGGTGCCCATGGTGTTGCAGGTACCTGCCGAACGCGACATGCCGGCTTCGGCCGCCATGAAGTCGTGGATGGTGATTTCACCGGCCTTGACCTGTTCGGACAATTGCCACACCACGGTACCGGAACCGATGTCGCGGCCCTGGTGTTTGCCGTTCAACATCGGACCGCCGGTCACGACGATGGCCGGCACGTCGCAGCTGGCCGCGCCCATCAGCAGGGCCGGGGTGGTCTTGTCGCAGCCGGTCAGCAGCACCACGCCATCGATCGGATTGCCGCGGATCGATTCTTCCACGTCCATGCTGGCCAGGTTGCGGGTCAGCATGGCGGTCGGGCGCAGGTTGGACTCGCCGTTGGAGAACACCGGGAACTCCACCGGGAAGCCACCGGCTTCGATGATGCCGCGACGCACGTGTTCGGCGATCTTGCGGAAGTGGGCATTGCAGGGCGTCAGTTCCGACCAGGTGTTGCAGATGCCGATGACCGGCTTGCCCTGGAACTCGTGGTCGGGGATGCCCTGGTTCTTCATCCAGCTGCGGTACATGAAACCGTTCTTGTCGGCGGTACCGAACCAGCCGGCCGAGCGCAGGGTGCGGCTCTTGTCTTTTTTGTCGCTACTCATTGTTGAATTCCCGAATGACAGAAAACGAAGGATCTCGAAAAACGCTTGCACCCGAATGCAAAAGGCGGGCGCCAGGCCCGCCTTGCTTGATCCGGATTACTTGTTCTTGTTGTAGACGTCGAAGCAGACAGCCATCAGCAGGACCAGGCCCTTGATCATCTGCTGGTAGTCGATGCCGATGCCCATGATGGACATGCCGTTGTTCATCACGCCCATGATGAAGGCGCCGATGACCGCACCCATGACCTTGCCCACGCCGCCCGAAGCCGATGCGCCGCCGATGAAGCAGGCTGCGATCACGTCAAGCTCGAAGCCCAGGCCCGCCTTGGGGGTAGCGGTGTTCAGGCGGGCCGCGAAGATCAGGCCAGCCAGTGCCGCCAGCACGCCCATGTTGACGAAGGTGAAGAAGGACACGCGCTCGGTCTTGATGCCCGACAGCTTGGCCGCCTTTTCATTGCCGCCCACGGCGTAGACGCGACGGCCCAGGGTGGTACGGCTGGTGATGAAGGTGTAGAGCACCATCAGCGCAAACATGATGATGAGCACGTTGGGCATGCCGCGATAGGTCGACAGCAGGTAGCTGAAGGCGATGATGGCGATGGCGAAGACGCCGTTCTTGAGCAGGAAGAACATGGCCGGTTCATCTTCCATGCCGTGCTTGGTCTGCTTGCGACGACCGTGCAGCTTGACCAGGATCAGCACGACGGCCGCGATGATGCCCACGATCAGCGAGGTGGTGCGGAAGGTGGTGTTGTCGGTCAGTTCGGGGATGAAGCCCGAGGACAGCATCTGGAAAGTCTGCGGGAAGGGGCCCAGGGACTGGCCTTGCAGCAGCGCCAGCGCCATGCCCTTGAAGACCAGCATGCCGGCCAGGGTGACGATGAAGGACGGGATCTTGAAGTAGGCGATCCAGTAGCCCTGCGCCGCGCCGATCAAGGCACCGGCGATCAGGCAGACGATGGAGGCCGGCACGAAGCCCCAGCCATAGTCCACCATCAGTACCGCGGCCAGCGCGCCGATGAGGCCCACCACCGAGCCCACCGACAGGTCGATGTGGCCGGCCACGATCACCATCAGCATGCCCAGCGCCATGATGACGATGTAGCTGTTCTGCAGGACCAGGTTGGTCAGGTTCAGCGGACGCATCAGCGTACCGTCGGTCATGATCTGGAAGAAGGCCATGATGGCCACCAGCGACATCAGCATGCCGTATTCGCGCATGTTGTTCTTCAGGAAGCTGCCGTAGTCCTTCTTCTCGACGGCGCCGCTGGCGGCGGCCGCAGCCGGTTTCTTGCTCATGTCAATGCTCTCCATTGTCTTGCTCCTCGGGTGCTCTCTGGTCTTGATGGACTTTATGGGTGATGCTGCCGGTTTGGCTCCGGCTTGGTAATGGGTGTCAGGCAGCCTGCGACAGGCCCGGGTCATCGATGCGCTTGTTGCGCATGATGGCGCGCATGATGCTTTCCTGGGTCGCTTCGGCCTTGGGCAGGTGGCCCACGAACTGGCCTTCGTTCATCACGTAGATGCGGTCGCACATGCCCAGCAGCTCCGGCATTTCCGAGGAGATCATGATGATGCACTTGCCCTCGGCGGCCAGCTTGCTGATGATGTTGTAGATCTCGAACTTGGCGCCGACGTCGATGCCGCGCGTGGGTTCATCCAGGATCAGCACTTCCGGTTGCGAGAACAGCCACTTCGACAGCACCACTTTCTGCTGATTGCCGCCGGAGAGGTTGACCACCTTCTGCAGCACACTGGAACAGCGGATGCGCATCTGCTGCTTGAAATCTGCAGCGATCTTGTACTCGCGCGCCTCATCGATGACGGTACGCTCGGAGACGCCGCCCAGGTTGGCCAGCGAGATGTTCTTCTTGATGTCTTCTTCCAGCACCAGGCCATCGCCCTTGCGGTCTTCGGTGACGTAGGCGATGCCCTTGTCGATCGCTTTCTCGATGGTGGAAAGGTCCACTTCCTTGCCGTGCAGGAAAGCCTGGCCGGTGATCTTCTTGCCGTAGGCGCGGCCGAAGATGCTCTTGGCCAGCTCGGTACGGCCCGCGCCCATGAGGCCGGCGATGCCGACGATCTCGCCGGCGCGCACCGTCATGTTGACGTCCTTGATGGCCAGGCGGTCCGAGTGCAGCGGGTGGTGTACACGCCAGTCGCGCACTTCGAAGATCACGTCGCCAATCTGCGGATCGCGCTGCGGATAGCGGTCGGCCATTTCGCGGCCCACCATGTGCTGGATGATGCGGTCTTCGCTGATCGGTTCAGCGCGGCAGTCGAAGGTATCGACCGTGGTGCCATCGCGCAGCACGGTGATGGAATCGGCCACCTTGGAAATTTCGTTGAGCTTGTGCGAGATCAGGATCGAGGCGATGCCCTGGCGCTTCAGTTCGAGCAGCAGTTCCAGCAGTGCGTCGGAGTCGCTTTCATTGAGGCTGGCGGTCGGCTCGTCCAGGATCAGCAGCTTGACTTCCTTGGAGAGCGCCTTGGCGATCTCGATCAGCTGCTGCTTGCCCACGCCGAGGTCACCGACCTTGGTCAGCGGGGATTCCTTCAGGCCGACCTTGGCCAGCAGTTCCTTGGCGCGCACGTAGGATTGTTCCCAGTCGATCACGCCGCCACGGGCTTGCTCGTTGCCCAGGAAGAGGTTTTCCATCACGGACAGCAGCGGCACCAGGGCCAGTTCCTGGTGGATGATGATGATGCCCAGGTGTTCGCTGTCGCGGATATCCTTGAAGGCACGGACCTCACCCTTGTAGACGATGTCGCCGGAATAGCTGCCGTGCGGGTAGACGCCCGAGAGCACCTTCATCAGCGTGGATTTGCCGGCGCCGTTTTCGCCGACGATCGCATGGATCTCGCCTTCGCGCACTGCCAGGTTGACGTTGTTCAACGCCTTCACACCCGGGAAGCTCTTCTCGATGCCGCGCATTTCCAGAATGTTGCTCATGATGCTGACCTCTCTTTTGCCGGTCTTGCGTGGATGACGTAGCCGGACTTATTTGTCTCTTGCGCGTTGCATTGGGGCAAGCGCAACCTGCTGAAAGAATTAGTCCCGCACAGAGCGGGACCATGCTGTTCTGCTTACGGTGATTTTTGTTCTTGTTGGGTCTTGCGGTACTGCCGCAGGCGGCGCCGACATCGAGGATGCCGGCCGCCTGCGTATTACACGATGATGCTTACTTCAGTTGAGCTTCGGTGTAGTAGCCGCTGCCAACCAGGACTTCCTTCCAGTTCGACTTGTCGACCACGACCGGCTTCAACAGGTAGGACGGCACCACCTTCACGCCGTTGTTGTAGGTCTTGGTGTCGTTGATCTGGGGCTGCTTGCCACCCAGGACGGCGTCAACCATGCCGACGGTAACCTTTGCCAGTTCGCGGGTGTCCTTGAAGATGGTGGAGTACTGCTCGCCACGGATGATGGACTTGACCGAAGGCACTTCCGCATCCTGGCCCGAGACATACGGGAACGGCTGTTGCGGGGTGCCGTAGCCGACGCCGCGCAGCGAGGACAGGATACCGATGGACAGGCCGTCATACGGGGACAGCACGGCGTTGACCTTGGCGTTGGTGTAGAAGGCCGACAGCAGGTTGTCCATACGGGCTTGGGCGGTAGCCGGATCCCAGCGCAGGGTCGCGACCTTGTCCATGCCCATCTGCTTGGAACGCACCACCAGCTTGCCGCTGTCGATGTAGGGCTTCAGGACCGACATGGCGCCGTTGTAGAAGAAGAAGGCGTTGTTGTCGTCCGAGGAGCCGCCGAACAGTTCGATGTTGAACGGACCCTTGCCTTCCTTCAGGCCCAGCGCCTTTTCCAGCGATTGTGCCTGCAGCACGCCGACCTGGAAGTTGTCGAAGGTGGCGTAGTAGTCGACGTTCTTGGAACCACGGATCAGGCGGTCATAGGCGATGACCTTGACGCCCTTGTCGGCGGCCTTCTGCAGCACGTCGGTCAGGGTGGTGCCGTCGATGGCGGCGATCACCAGCACCTTGGCGCCCTTGGTCAGCATGTTCTCGATCTGGGACAGCTGGTTGGGGATGTCGTCTTCCGCGTATTGCAGGTCGGTCTGGTAACCCTTTTCCTTCAAGACCTTGACCATGTTGTTGCCGTCGGCGATCCAGCGGGCCGAGGACTTGGTGGGCATGGCCACGCCGACCAGCTGCTTGCTCTGCGCGCTCACTTGGGCGCTGATGGACATCAGGGTGACGCCCAGGCCGAGGGCAATACCGCTCAATACGGATTTGATTTTCATGCTTCGAGTCTCCAGTCTCTATTTATGGAATGGCGTGTTGTAGTTATTTCTAAAACAGCGCCTCTAGTTCTGATGAATGTCATGCAGAGCAACTGTTTTGCGGGCTCTACATTAATTGCTTTACCAATACATTTCTAATGATTTTTTGAGCGTAATGGATATGTTTTTCGGTATAACTCCCTCTATGTAAAGTTATCTTAATTAAGCTTAAAAAATCCCGCCTAAGCCACGGCTGGCGCGGCTTTCGCCGATCCGGCCGTTTTGCCGCGCAGGGCTCCCAAAGAAATCACTCGCTGCGCCACGCAAAAGACGAACAGCAGCGCCCCAATGAAGATCTTGGTCCACCAGGAACTGAGGCTGCCATCGAAGGCAATGAGGGTCTGGATCACGCCAAGGATGAGCACGCCCGTGAGTGTTCCGGCCACGTAACCATAGCCGCCGGTGAGCAAGGTGCCGCCGATGACCACGGCCGCAATCGCGTCCAGCTCCACGCCCTGCGCATGCAGTCCATACCCCGAGAGCATATAAAAGGAAAACAGCACGCCGCCCACCGATGCACAGAAACCGCTGAAGGCATACACCAGGACCTTGGTCCGCCCCACCGGCAAGCCCATCAGCAGCGCCGAACTCTCGCTGCCGCCGATGGCGTAGACGGCACGGCCGAAACGGGTACCATGCGCCATCCAGATCGCCACCGCCAGCACGATCAGGGCGATGACCACGCTGGGCGAGATGAACAATCCGCCCAACTCCAGCCGCGACTGCGACAGTTCCACGAACAGCGGCTCATCGATGGTGATGGAATTGATGCTGATGAGGTAGCACAGTCCGCGCGCCAGGAACATCCCGGCCAGCGTGACGATGAAGGCCTGCAGTTTGAAGTAATGGATCATCGCGCCCATCGCCGCACCGAAGCCTGCGCCCATCAGCAGCACGGTGGCGATCACCAGCAGCGGCGGCCAGTGCCAGTTCTGCAGCAGGAAGGCCGCCACCATGGTGGTCAGCGCCAGCACCGAACCGACCGAGAGGTCGATGCCGCCGGAGAGGATGACGAAGGTCATGCCGACGGCCACCACCAGCAGGAAGGCATTGTCGATCAGCAGGTTCAGCATCACCTGGGGCGAGAGGAAGCCATCGTAACCAAACGCGCCGATGACCAGCATCAGCACCAGCAGCGCCACCGTGACCATGGACGTGAACCACGGCGCGTGCGAAGCGCGCCGCAAGGAAGAAGCAAGCATCATGATTTGGACATCCTCAACATGCGGCGGAATTCCGGCGACTGCGACAGGCAGACCAGGAACACCACGATGGACTTGACCACCATATTGACTTCAGGCGGCACGCCCAGCGAATAGATCGTATAGGTCAGCGTCTGGATGATGAGCGCACCGATGACGCTGCCTACCAGGCTGAACTTGCCCCCGGCCAGCGAGGTGCCACCCAAGGTCACGGCCAGGATCGCGTCCAGCTCCAGCAACAGGCCGGCATTGTTGGCGTCGGCACTCTTGATGTTGGAAGCGATCATCAGTCCCGCCAGACCAGCGCAGGCGCTGCAGAACATGTAGACAAAGAAGATCAGCGCGGCCGTACGGATGCCGGCCAGGCGGGACGCCACCGGATTGATGCCGACCGACTGGATGAACAAGCCCAGCGCGGTCTTCCTCATCAACAGCGCCAGCAGCAGGAACATGCCCCCGGCGATGTAGAGCGAGAACGGCAATCCGAACAGGTAGCCGCCTCCCAGGAAGAAGAAGGGCTTGTAATACACCGTCACGATCTGTCCATCGGTCAGCAGCTGCGCCAGCCCGCGTCCGGCTACCATCAGGATCAGCGTGGCGATGATGGGCTGCAGCCCGAGACCGGCCACCAGCAAGCCGTTCCAGGCACCGCACAGGAGTGCCGCGCCCATCGCCGCGCATAGTGCCCACACCATCGGCACATTGCTGACGTATTGCGAGACGCCATCGACCACCACCATCTTGCCGCCGATCAAGATGGACGCGACGGCACCGGAGATGGCCACCACCGCGCCGACCGAGATGTCCACACCGCGCGTGGCGATGACCAGCGTCATGCCGAGTGCTGCCAGCATGAGCGGTGCGGCACGGTTGATGATGTCGATCAGCGCGCCATACAAGTGGCCGTCCTTGATCTCCATCTTGAAGAAGCCCGGCACCAGCAGGAAATCGATCAGCAGCAGCAAGGCCAGCGCTGCCAGCGGACGCACCAGCGGATGATGCAGCAGCGCTGTCAACGCCGGCGCACCGCCAGTGGCGGCACTGTCGGGAATCAGTTTGGAATCCATGGATGCACTCATGCGGCCTCTCCCGCGATCACCTGCAAGACCGATTGCTCATCGAGCTCGCCGCGACGGTACTCGCCGCAGGCGCGCCGGTCGCGCAGCACCAGCATGCGGTCGCTGCAGCGCAGGACCTCGGGAATCTCCGAGGATATGAAAAGAATCGACATGCCCTTGCGGCACATGGCGATGACGAAATCCATGATCTCCTGCTTGGCCCGCACGTCGATGCCGCGTGTGGGTTCATCCAGGATCAGCATGCCCGGATCGGTGGCCAGCCAGCGCGCCAGCAAGGCCTTCTGCTGGTTGCCTCCGGAGAGCAGGCCGATCGGCGTTTCCAGGTCGGCGGTCTTGATGCCGAGCCACTTGACGTAATCGGCAGCGATCTGGTTCTGGCGCTTGCGCGGCAGCACTCGGAACAATCCCTGGCGCGCCTGCAGCGCCAGGATGATGTTCTCGCGCACGGACAATTCGAGGATGGCGCCTTCCTTCTTTCGATCCTCCGAACAGAAACCGATACCGGCCGCAATCGCATCGCGCGGATTATCGAGCTTCACACTGCGGCCTTCGATGCGCAATTGTCCGCAATCGGCGCGGTCGGCACCGAACAGCAGGCGCGCCATCTCGGTCCGACCGGAACCGAGCAAACCGCACAAACCGAAGACTTCACCGCGCCGCAATTCCAGGTCCTGCGGGGACAGCACACCGCGCCGGCCAAAGCCATCAGCCTGCAGGAAGACCTCGCCCGCTCCGGATTCATCGGCCGACAATCCGGCGGCCAGTGCGTCGGCACCGGCTTCGACCTTGCGATGATCCACCGCAGTCACACCGACCATCTTGTTGACCAGGTCCAGGCGCGACAGGTCACCGACCAGGTATTCACCTTCGCGCACGCCATTGCGCAGCACGGTGATGCGATCCGAGATGTCGTAAGTCTGGTCCAGGAAGTGGGTGACGAAGAGAATCGCCATGCCCTGCTCGCGCAAGCGGCGCAGCACCTTGAAGAGTTGCTGGACCTCGGCTTCATCCAGGCTGGACGTCGGCTCATCGAGAATGAGCACCTTGGCCGACACCGAGAGCGCACGCGAGATCGCCACCATCTGCTGGATCGCCAGCGGATAGGACGACAGCAGCGCGCCGACATCGATATCGATCTGCAGCTGCTGCAGCAGTTGCCTGGACTGCGCGTGCACGCTCTTCCAGTCGATGCGGCCGAAGCGGCGAGGATAGCGGCCGACGAAGATGTTCTCGGCCACGGAGAGATTGGGACACAGGTTGACTTCCTGGTAGACCGTGCTGATGCCCAGCGACTGCGCCTCCAGGGTAGAGGCCGGCGCAATGGCGCGGCCATCCAGTTCGATCTTGCCTGCATCGGGTTCATGCACGCCGGTCAAGACCTTGATCAGCGTGGACTTGCCTGCGCCATTCTGTCCCATCAGGGTATGCACTTCCCCCGGGAACAGCCGCAGGCCGACATCGGTGAGCGCCTTCACGCCCGCGAATGCCTTGTGGATACCGCTCAATTCCAGCATGGGACGCGCCTGCGTCCCGACAGACATCGTCATCGCAACTCCATCAGAAGCATCGGAATCCTGGGGGCATGCGCAAGCGACCGCCGGCGCGCCCATCAGGCCAACCCAGCGACGCGCGCGCCCTGGACCATCCAGTGCGCGCGCGCTGCCGTCATGCCGGCATCAATACTTGCGGTTCGGGAATTCCTTGGCCGCCACTTCCGCCGGGAAGATGCCTTCCTCGGTGGTGATGCGCTTGGGGACTTCCTTGCCTGCCTTGATGTCCTTGGCGATCTGCATCAGTTGCGGGCCCAGCAGCGGGCTGCATTCGACGGTGACATTGAGCTTGCCGGCCATCATGGCTTCGAAGGCGCCCTTGACGCCGTCGATGGAGATGATGGTGATGTCCTTGCCCGGCTTGAGGCCCGCTTCTTCGATAGCCTGGATGGCGCCGATGGCCATGTCGTCATTGTGCGCGTAGAGCACGTTGATCTTCTTGCCCTCGGCCTTGAGGAAGGCTTCCATCACTTCCTTGCCCTTGGCACGGGTGAAGTCGCCGGTCTGCGAGCGGATGATCTTCAGGCGCGGCTCGCTCTTGATGACTTCCTCGAAACCGGCCTTGCGGTCGATGGCAGGCGCCGAGCCCACGGTGCCTTGCAGTTCGACGATGTTGATGTCGCCAGCAGGCATGGACTTGGCCTTGTCGAGCAGCCAGCGGCCGGCGCGGCGGCCTTCTTCCACGAAGTCCGAACCGATGAAGGTGACGTAGAGCGATTTGTCGCTCACGTTGACGGCGCGGTCGGTCAGGATGACCGGGATCTTGGCGGCCTTGGCTTCACGCAGCACGGTTTCCCAGCCCGACTCCACCACCGGCGAGAAGGCGATCACATCGACCTTTTGCGCGATGAAGGAGCGGATCGCCTTGACCTGGTTTTCCTGCTTCTGCTGGGCGTCGGCGAATTTCAGGTTGACGCCGGCCTGCTTGGCAGCATCCTTGATCGATACGGTATTGGCGGTGCGCCATTCACTTTCGGCACCCACCTGCGAGAAGCCCATGGTCAGTGGTTTGTCGGCGGCAAAGGCGGGGAAGCTCACGGCGCTGCCCAGGCTCATGCAAATGGCTGCGCCCAGAAGCGCTCTTCTCTTCGAGTTCATTGTCAGTCTCCGTTGACAGGGAATTGTGGACTTCCCTTTGTTCTATGCGTGGGGTGCGCTGCGCCGGGGTGAGTTTGACTTGTAGGTATGCGTTGGAAGCGGCGCGGTGCGGTTGGAATCGCGGACAGCCCTGATCGTCCTTGATTCGCGCTCAATATTAGGCAAGCGACCAATTCGCATCCAATGAATTTTTAATGTTTTTTGATATCGTTTCGCGCATCGTTGGGACCGACCTGTCTCTTCGTGAGGCGTACCGGGGCACGCAGGCCGGTCGTTTTGCTTGCCGGCATGCGGCACGCATTTTTGATATCGTTTGCGATGTTTTTTTCATTATTCCCTATCGGAGTGCGGTGATAGGATCAGCCAGATTTTTTTGAAGCGCACTGCATGAAGACCGGGCGCGACCCTACGTGAGCCAACTCCTTCTTCCTGCCGACGCCTTCAGACAGCCCCATTGGGGACGACGCGATGGACAACGCGTTCCTGTGCCAACGATGCACGCAGCACTCCATAACAAGACACGAGACACCATGCCATCCCGAGCAAGCGATGCCCAATCCGCAGGCGCCCAGGGGCTGCCGGAAATCCATACCCTGCAATCAGGGCGCCAGCGTCTGCACGTGCTGCCGGCGCTGGGCGGCGCACTGGCCGGCTGGGAATGGCAGCGTGAGCGCAAGTGGCTGCCGCTGCTGCGCCCGTGGAGCGCCGATCCGGCCAAGCTGTACGCGACCGCGTGCTTCCCGCTGCTGCCCTGGTCCAATCGCATCACCGGCGGCGGCTTCGATTTCAATGGCAAGCATTACCCGCTGGCCCCCAACCGCGCCGGCGAGCCCTATCCCATCCACGGCGACAGCTGGCGCCAGGCCTGGACCATCGTGTCCCAGGCCGAGGACCGCATGACGCTGGAACTGGACTCGGTGCGCTGCGACGGCAACCCTTACATCTATCGTGCGCGGCAGGTCCTGACCCTGCGCGAGAACGCACTGGAGATCGAGCTGCGCGTGACCAACACGGGTGAAGAAACCCTGCCCTACGGCCTGGGCCTGCATCCGTATTTCCTGCATGACGTGCAAACCCGCCTGCAATTCCGCTCGCGCGGCGTGTGGTTGTCCGGACCGGATCGCATCCCCACCGGCTTCTCGCGCGAGCTGCCGGCCGGCTGGGATTACAACCGCGCCGCCCCGCTGCAGGGCGGCCTGATCGACAACTGCTTCGAGGGCTGGGATGGCCTGGCCATGATCGAAGATCCCACGCGCGGCCTGCGGCTGCAGATGCACACCACGGACCGCAGCGGCTATGTGCTGATGTACCGCCCCAACGGCCTGCCATTTTTCTGCCTGGAGCCGGTCACGCATCCCATCGATGCCTTCCACCAGCCCAAGCAGCCCGGCCTGATCGCGCTGGCGCCGGGCGAGGACATGGTGCTGCTGACCCGCTTCACGGTCTGCGATATCGCCCAGGAGCCAGTCCGGGCCACCACCCAACAGACAAGCCTGGCGCGCTGACGCCGGCAACCGATGACGATGACTCAAGAAACGAATCAAGACTGCGCCCTGATCGCCCTCGACTGGGGGACCTCCTCGCTGCGCTGCTATCGCTTTGATGGCCGTGGCCAGGTGGTGGAGCGCCGCGCCCATCCCTGGGGCATCATGAACCTGCCCGCCGTGGGCCATGGCGAAGATGCCCACGCTCCCTACCGTGCCGCGCTGGAAGCGGCGTGCGGCGACTGGCTCAAGGCCGCGCCCGCCGCGCCCCTGATCGCGGCCGGCATGGTCGGCAGCAAGCAGGGCTGGCGTGAAGCCGCCTACCTGAACGTGCCGCTGGCACCATCCCTGATCGGCAGCCAGCTGACCGAAGTCGATACCGGCCTGGGCCGTGCGCTGTGGATCGTGCCTGGCCTGCTGGAACCCGGCGCGTTGCCCAACGTCATGCGCGGCGAAGAGACCCAGGTCATCGGCGCCCTGCAGACACGCACCGAGCGCGAACTGCTGATCGGCCTGCCGGGTACGCACTCCAAATGGGTGCGCGTGGTCGACGGGCGCATCGAACATTTCGATACCTTCATGACCGGCGAAGTCTATGCTGCCCTGTGCGGCCACACCATCCTGGGCCGCACCATGCAAAAACCGGAGGTGGCCGATGACGCCGCCTTCCTGCGCGGCGCCGGCGTGGCCAAGAGCGCGCATGGCAAGGCCGGCGTGCTCTCCAACATCTTCAGCAGCCGCACCCTGGGCCTGACCGGCGAACTGGCGGCCGACGCCCAGCCGGACTATCTCTCGGGCCTGCTGATCGGCCACGAGATCGCCGCCCTGAAGAATCTCCATCCGACCACGCCCGCCATCGTCCTCATCGGCGACGCCGGGCTGTGCCGCCGCTACCGGCTGGCGCTGGACCTTTACGGACTGGGCCCGGCCGTCGAGGCCGAGGGCGCCACCGAGGCGGGCCTGTGGAACCTGGCGCAACACGCCGGCCTGCTGGCCTGATCCGCCTGACCAACACCGCACTACGCACCAGCACCACGGAAAACACCATGACCACCCAAGCCCAACGATTCCACGACGCCCTGCGCAGCACCGGCATGATCGCCATCCTGCGCGGCGTGCGCAACGACGAGGCCCAAGCCATCGGCGCGGCCCTCTATGAAAGCGGCTTTCGCATCATCGAAGTCCCCCTCAATTCGCCCGAACCGCTGGCCAGCATCAGCATCCTGCGCAAGAGCCTGCCGGCCGATTGCATCGTCGGTGCAGGCACGGTCTTGAAGCCTGCCCTGGTGCAGGACGTCAAGAACGCCGGTGGCGAACTGATCGTCATGCCCCACAGCGATGGCGCCGTGATTCGCGCCGCGCGTGATGCGGGCCTCTACAGCGCCCCGGGCGTGGCCACCGTGACCGAAGCCTTTGCGGCGCTGGAAAACGGTGCCGACGTCCTCAAGATGTTCCCGGCCGAACAGCTGGGACCGCAGGTGGTCAAGGCCTGGCGTGCCGTGATCGCCCGCGACATCGCCCTGCTGCCGGTCGGCGGCATCACGCCCGAAGGCATGGCCGTCTTCCGCGCGGCCGGTGCCTCCGGCTTCGGCCTGGGGTCGGCACTGTACACGCCGGGCCTGTCCGCCGATGCGGTGCGCCAGCGTGCCGACGCCTTCGTGGCGGCCTGGAAGGCGCTGGGCTGATTTCCCGTCAACAGAGATTCATCGTTGTAACCGATCGCACAGCGATCATTCATCTGCCAGGCAGATTAATAGAGTAGACAGATTAAACGCATAACCGGACCGAACAATGAAAATCACCAAGATCTCCACCTTCATCGTGCCCCCGCGCTGGTGCTTCCTCAAGATCGAGACCGACGAGGGCATCGTCGGCTGGGGTGAGCCCATCGTGGAAGGCCGCGCCCACAGCGTGGCGGCGGCCGTGGATGAACTGGCCGACTACCTGGTCGGCAAGGATCCGCGCAACATCGAAGACCACTGGACCGTGCTTTATCGCGGCGGCTTCTACCGTGGCGGCGCCATCCACATGAGCGCCCTGGCCGGCATCGACCAGGCCCTGTGGGACATCAAGGGCAAGGCCCTGGGCGTGCCGGTGCACCAGCTGCTCGGTGGCGCGGTGCGCAACTCCATTCGCGTCTATTCCTGGATCGGCGGCGACCGCCCGGCCGATACTGCAGCGGCGGCCAAGAATGCCGTGGCCCGTGGTTTCACCGCCGTGAAGATGAACGGTACCGAAGAACTGCAATTCATCGACAGCCACGACAAGATCGAACTGACCCTGGCCAACGTGCAAGCCGTGCGTGAAGCCGTGGGCCCGAACGTGGGCATCGGCGTGGACTTCCACGGCCGCGTCCACAAGCCCATGGCCAAGGTCCTGATCAAGGAACTGGAGCCGTACAAGCTGATGTTCATCGAAGAACCGGTGCTGTCGGAAAACTCCGAGGCCCTGAAGGAAATCGCCCACCTGACCTCGACCCCGATCGCCCTGGGCGAGCGCCTGTATTCGCGCTGGGACTTCAAGCGCATCCTCTCCGAGGGCTATGTGGACATCATCCAGCCGGACGTCTCGCACGCTGGCGGCATCACCGAGACCCGCAAGATCGCCATGATGGCCGAAGCCTACGACGTCGCGCTGGCGCTGCACTGCCCGCTGGGCCCGATCGCGCTGGCCTCCTGCCTGCAGGTCGATGCGGGCAGCTACAACGCCTTCATCCAGGAGCAGAGCCTGGGCATTCACTACAACGAAAGCAATGACCTGCTGGACTATATCCGCGACAAGAACGTGTTCGCGTATGAGGACGGCTACGTCAAGATCCCGCAAGGCCCTGGCCTGGGCATCGAGATCAACGAAGAGTATGTCCGCCAGCGCGCCGAAGTCGGCCACCGCTGGCGCAACCCGATCTGGCGCCACAAGGATGGCAGCTTTGCCGAATGGTAAAGCGATAAGCCGAAACCTCCTCCTCGGTAGTCCCTCAACCCGGTCCGGCGCAAGCTGGCCGGGTTTTTTTGCGTGTGGCGAGACGCCCAACAATCATCCTGCCCCGACATAAGCAGCGGACATTTCACCCTAAGCACATATTTCAACAAATGTTGAAATATGCTTTTTTAGTGAAAATATAGGTTGACAATTTCATCGTTAGTGCTATTTTCAGCATATGCTGAAAACACGTCATTCAATGAAATCGTTTGAGACCCAAGCAGCCCATGCCCTGCGCTCGTTGCTGCTGCAGGTGCCTGCGCTCAAGTTGCTGGACATCGAGCGCGAGACCGCCATGGCGGATTCAGGCGTCGATTTCACGGCGCGGCTGAAGGTCGCAGGCAAACGCCATGCATTGGTGTGCGAAGCCAATTCCTCGGGGCAACCGCGCCATGTGCGCCATGCCTTGCTGGCCCTGCGCGACTACATGTCGCACCACGCAGAGGACGCCACACCCGTCCTGATCGCCCCTTACCTGTCTCCCGATGCCCAGGCGCTGTGCCGTGAACATGAAGCCGGTTTCCTGGATCTGGAAGGCAATGCCCGCCTGGTCTTCGACGGCATCTTCATCGAACGGCAGGTGGCCAGCAAACCCGTTGCCGATCGACGGGCACTGCGCTCCTTGTTCAAACCGAAATCAGCACAAGTGTTGCGGGTGTTGCTGCGCGACCCGCAGCGCGCCTGGCGCGTCATGGAATTGGCTCAGGCAGCAGCGGTCAGTCTCGGTCACGTCAGCAATGTACGGACGGCCTTGCTGGAGCGCGAGTGGGCCCAGGTGGCGGAAGGCGGCCTGTTGCTGTCAGAACCGGATACCTTGCTGGATGAATGGCAGGATGCCTATGCACCACCGCCCGGTGAGCGTCTGGCTTTCTACAGTCCCCTGCACGGGAGCGCCTTTGAACAGGCGGCACGGCATGCCATGCGCCGCCATCAGGAGGACGAACTCCCCGCAGCCGCATTTTCCTCGTTCTCGGCGGCGCAATGGCTGGCCCCCTACGCCAGGACCGGAACCCATTATTTCCAGGCGACCGAAGCCGGGCTGGAAGCACTGCAGTCCGCCCTGAAGCTCTCCTCTGCGGCCAAAGGCGAGAACGTCATGCTGAACCTGCTTGACGACGCCGATCTTCTTCGTGACACGCAGGAACCCGCGCCCGGCGCGGTCTGCACCAGTCCCATTCAAACCTATCTAGACCTGTACCACGCAGGCGAACGCGGACGGGAGGCCGCAGACCATCTCAGAAAGACATTGCTCACATGGAAAAGCTGACGCCCGGCGAACCGCAATCCGCCACCGATTACGATGACCGTACAAGTAGCGCAGTCAAGAAAGTCCTGATCGAAATCGGTCAGATCCTGGGAAGTTTCAAAGGCAAATTCGCCATCGTCGGCGGTGCGGTTCCGTGGCTGCTGCTGGGCAATGACGATATGCCGCACGTGGGTACGGTGGATGTTGACCTGAGTCTTGACGCCGAAGCGCTGGGTGACGGCCAATACGCCACCCTGGTGGAAGCCTTGCAGGAACATGGGTATCAGCAGCGCCGCGACCTGCGCCGCTTCCAGTTGCTACGGCAGGTCCCCAGCGAAGACGAAGGCGCGTCCATCGACATCATTGTCGACTTCCTTATGCCGCGCGATGCGGAGATCGTCAAGAACGTCCCGCCGCTCATCAGCGACTTCGCCGTGCAGCGCGCCGATGGTGCCGATCTTGCCCTGCGTTTTTATCAATGGGTTGCCATCAGCGGACCCATGCCGGCCGGCGGGACCAATCGGGTCGAGATTGCGGTGTGCTCGATCCCCGCCCTGCTGGCCATGAAAGGGCACGCCATCGAAGGACGCTACAAGCAGAAGGATGCCTACGACATCTACTATTGCGTCCGCAACTATCCGGGCGGTGCGGATGTGCTTGCCGAAGAATGCCGCGCCCTGTTGCATCATCCCGGCGCGGCAGCCGGTTACGGTTTCATTGACCGCAAATTCGACAGCGTCGACGGTTTCGGACCTACGTGTGTGCGCCGCTTCGTCGAGCAATCGCAGGTCCTTGGCCAACGCACACCTGACCAATGGCAACAAGATGCGTATGGGCAGATCGATGCCTGGCTGAGAGCGCTCGGCATCAGAGGGCCAGCGTAATTCATCTGTGGAATCGATCAAGCTGATCTGAATAATCCATTTAACGAATGAATCAAAAACTGGCACAGTGACGATCTTTGCCATTCGCCAGACCTCCCCATGCATCCAGGCAGCTCATCAGTACCCGCTTTCCACCCGCACCGCATCCGCAACGCCACCCGTGCCACCATGGCGCAGTTCTTCGTCAACGGGGCCACCTTCGCCACCTGGGGCATCCTGATTCCTTCGGTGAAGGATCGCTTCGCCCTGTCCGATGCCGTGCTGTCGCTGGCCATGCTGGCCGTGGCTGGGGGTGCCCTGCTGACCATGGGCCAGTCCGGCAAGTGGATCGCGCGGGTGGGCAGCGCGCGCGCCTTGCGCCAGGCCGGCATCCTTTATGCGGCCACGCTGCTGCTGATCCCGCTGGCGCCGCAGTTCTGGATGCTGGTGGCGCTGCTGCTGGTGTTCGGCAGCGCCATGGCCGCCTTCGATGTAGCCATGTCGGTCCAGGCTGCGCTGGTGGAAAACGGCCGCAGCCGCCCCATCATGTCGACCCTGCATGCCATGTTCAGTATCGGCGGCATCGCCGGCTCGGCACTGGGCGCCCTGCCCGGCCTGTCACCCCTGGCACACGCCGCGCTGGTGGCGGTGGTGACGCTCTCGGTGGCCTTGTCCATCGGCCCCTTCGCCTTGCCCGACGATGCCCATGATGAAACCGCAAGCACACCCGGGGCTGACAAATCCGCCCGCCGCATGGTGCTGGTGCTGGGCGTGATCTCCTTCCTGGCGCTCATGTGCGAAGGCGGCATGTATGACTGGGCTGCCGTGTACATGCGCGACATCGCGCAATCGCCTGCGGCCTGGGTCAGCTACAGCTACGCTGCGTTTTCTACCGGCATGGCGGCCGGACGGCTGACGGGCGACCGCATCCGTGCACGCATCGGTGGCCTGCGCACGCTGCTCTGGAGCGGGGTGGCGGGTGCTGCCGGCATCGCCCTGGCGGCGGCCTTGCCCACCCCCCTGGCGACCATGGCCGGCCTGCTGCTGGCCGGGCTGGGCATCGCCAACCTGATGCCGATCTTTTTCCTGGCCGCTGCACGCGTGCCGGGCATGCCGGCCGCCGAGAGCATCGCTGCCGTGGCACGCTTCGCCTACGTCGGCATGCTGCTGGGGCCGGTATGCATCGGGGGCGTGGCCGAGCACCTGGGGCTGCGCGTGAGCTTCGTGGGGGTGGCGCTGGTGATGATGGTGGTGGCGCTGTTCGGGCCACGGGCGGTCAAACGCTTCATCTGACGACGGCGAGGGCGACGGAAATCGGCTACAGTGGCGCGCACCTGCAGCCTTCTTCATTTCGCCCCCTAGCCACCCCATGCCAGCACCTGTCCCCCGTGCTCCCCTGTTGATCCTCGCCACCACCGGCACCACCGGTGACATGCTGCCCTTCCTCTCGCTCGGTCTCGGCCTGCAAGCGCGGGGACATCGGGTGCTGATGGTGGTGCCGCGATTTCATGTGGCCTTGTTCGAGCAGGCGGGACTATCCTGCCATCCCTTGGGCAGCGTGGAAGAATTCCAGGCCGTGCTGGCCAATCCGGACCTGTGGGATGAACGCAAGGGCTGGCAGGTCATCTGCCGCGCCGCCGCCCCCTATATCGATTGCCTGCACCAGCTGGTCACGCAATTGCCTGCCGAGGAGCAGTGCGTCATCCTCAGCCATCCCTTGCTGGTCCCAGCGGCGGACATCGCGCGTGCCGCGCGCCCCGGGCTGCGCATCGTGGCCACCTGTCTCGCGCCCTCCAACCTGTGCAGCAGCCACGACCTGCTGGCCATGGGATCGCTGCGCATTCCTGGCTGGGTACCGCTGTCCTGGCGCAAGACCTTGTGGTCACTGGCGCACCGCTGGATGATCGATCCGCCCAGCCTGCCGGCGCTCAATGCCGCACGGGCCAACCATGGACTGGCGCCGGTGGCGCATTTCTTTGCGCACGTGATGCAGGCACCGAATGCGTCGCTGGGCTTGTTTCCGGACTGGTTCGGCGCGGTCCAGCCGGACTGGCCGCAGCCTTTCGTGAGCGGACAATTTCCGCCCCCTGCGGCGCCTTCGCCATCGGACTGGACACCGGCCCTGCGGCAGTTTCTCGACGCTGGTCCGGCACCCGTCGTCTTTACGCCAGGCTCCGGCCACCAGCATGCCGCGCAGTTCTTCGCCAGCGCCGTAGAGGCCGCGCAGGCTCTTGGCCGCCGCGCGCTGCTGGTAACACGGCATCGTGAACAGGTACCGGCGGTCTTGCCCGAGGGCGTGCTGTGGCAGTCGTACGTGAGCTTCGATGCGCTGCTGCCGGAGGTGGCGGCCATCGTCCATCACGGCGGCATCGGCACCACTGCTGCTGCCTTGCGGGCAGGCGTGCCGCAGCTGGTGGTACCGTTTGCCTACGATCAGTTTGACAACGGCTATCGGGTACAGCGGCTGGGAACGGGTGATGTCCTGCCGGCCCGGCAGATGTCGGCCAGTCGCTTGCAGCACAAGCTCAAGCCGCTGCTGCAGGCGTCGGCAGTGGTGCAGGCCTGCCAGCGCATCGCCCGCTCAATGCGGGACGGTTCATCGGCTGATGACATCGTTGCACTGGCCGAGCGGGCGCTCCTGCCCGCTCGCTGATTCAGGCCGATTCCTGCGCCCGCGCCTGCTCCATCAACAACTCCAGAAACGCCGCCGGTGCCGCATCCAGCACCAGCATGCCATTGCGGGCGGCGGCCTTGTGCGTGACCACCAGCTCCCAGCACAGCTCCACCCCGCGCAGCTTGACGCTGGCCAGCTTGCCGCGCCGCGCGTGGACCAGGTCGCGCGGCAGCAGGGCCACGCCCAGCCCGTGGCCCACCAGGTCAAGCAAGGTCACCAGGTCGCTGACCTCGAAGGCCACGCGACGCCGCAAGCCTGCTTCGGCAAAGCCGCGATCGACCAGGGCACGCGTGCCCAGCCCGGTTTCGAAATCGACGAAGCCCTCGCCGGCCAGTTGTTCCAATGTCACCGAACGCGCCTTGCCCAGGCGATGGCTGGGATGGCAGGCCAGTACCAGCTCATCGCAGGCAATGATGTGTTGCTGCAATCCCTCCCCGCTTTCTTCGATGGGGAGGATGGCCAGGTCCAGCTGGCGGGCGTCGATCTTCTCGTTCAGTTCGCCCGCCGCGCCCTGGCACAGCCGCACCTCCACCGCCGGATGGCGACGGTGGAAACGCGCCAGCAACGCGGGCAGATCGACGAAGGACGGCAGGCTCTGTACCGTGCCGATGGAAAGCCGGCCGCGCCGCATGGCATTGACGTCGGCCACATCGGTAGCGCCCTGCTCCAGCGCCGCCAGCGAACGGCGTGCGCTCTCCAGGAAAGCCTCGCCGGCCGCCGTCAGCTCCACCCGGCGCGTGGTGCGCACGAACAACGCTGCCGCCAGCTCTTCTTCCAGCAAGCGGATCGAGGAGGACAGCGCCGACTGCACCACATGGCAGCGCGTGGCCGCCCGGGTAAAACTTTTTTCTTCTGCCAGTGCGATGAATTGGCGCAGTTGCCTCAGTTCCATGGGGTCCGTGTGGGTTGGTGATGCCGTTGGATTGATCGATGCCATGAATGAATCAGGCTGTTGGTATCGATTTTACTGACAAGTGCGCGCCAGCACGGCTGTGGAAAAAACTCTGCGTACTTCCTCGAAAAATCGCCATTACCGGGGACCGATACGGCAGCCGTCTGCCAGCCCGGCTAAAATAGTCGCCCGAACGACCGCCGCGCACCGCGCGGCACCCACCGAACAGACAAGCATGAGAAAAGTGAAGCTGCGCAACGCCGCAGAAATCGCCCAGGCCCGCGTGGCCGGGCAACTGGCGGCCGAAGTGCTGCACATCGTGGCCGAGCACGTCAAGGCCGGCGTCACCACCGACGAACTGGACCGCATCTGCCATGACCACATCGTCAAGGTGCAGCAGGCCACCCCGGCCAACATCGGCTACCACGGCTTCCCCAAGACCATCTGCAGTTCCGTCAACGACGTGATCTGCCACGGCATCCCCGGCGGCCAGGTGCTCAAGGATGGCGACATCATCAACATCGACGTGGCCGTCATCAAGGATGGCTGGTACGGCGACTGCAGCCGCATGTACTTCGTGGGCTCCCCCAACGCCACCGCGCGCAAGCTGGTCAACACCACCTATGAGGCCATGTGCGCGGGCATCCGCGCGGTGCGCCCGGGTGCGACCCTGGGCGACGTCGGCCACGCCATCCAGACCGTGGCCCAGCGCGACGGCTTCTCGGTGGTGCGCGAATACTGCGGCCACGGCATCGGCACCATCTATCACGACGAACCGCAGGTGCTGCACTACGGCCAGCGCAACAGCGGCCTGCCGCTCAAGGAAGGCATGATCTTCACCATCGAACCGATGTTGAACGCCGGCAAGCGCCACACCCGCCAGCTCGACGACGGCTGGACCGTATTGACTGCCGACGGCTCGCTGTCGGCCCAGTGGGAACACATGGTGGTAGTCACCGCCAAGGGCTATGAAATCCTCACGCCCTGGCCGGAAGGCTGCGGCGATTATCCTTCCATCGCCACCCGCAACTGACCTGCGTATCAATCCGGTGGCGGCTCTCAGCCTGCCACCACCTCGATGGGAAAGTCCGAGAACAGGTCCAGCTGATCCTGTTCCGGCGTTCCCCCCACCACGATCCCCGAAAATACTTCCAGCGTGCTGTAGAAGGCCGGACGAAACCGGCCCAGCTTGCTCTGGTCGATCACCACGTAGCACTGCGCCGCGCTGGCGATGGCGGCCTGCTTGATCGGCACTTCATGGAAGTTGGAACAGCTCACGCCGCGCCGCGCGTCCACCCCGCCCGCCGACAGGAAGGCCTTGTTCACGCCCAGCCGCCTCAGATAGGCCACGCCCTCTTCGGAGGCAAACGAGGCCGATGACGGGTGATACAGCCCGCCCAGCAGGATCACCTGCGTATTGGGACGCTGGCTGACGATGTTGGCAATGTTCAGGGAATAACAAATCACGCTCAGGCCGATATCGACCGGCAAGGCCTCCGCCAGATGCGTCATGGTGGTGCCGCAGTCGATGAAGATGCTGTCCCCCTCCTGCACCCGCTGCGCCGCGCGCTGGCAGGCCAGGCGCTTGCGCTGCGCGTGCTGGTCGGCTTCGCGGTCGATCGAGTAGCGGTTCTCGCCAGCGCCGGGGCTGCTTTCCAGCACGTGGCCGCCAAGGCAGATCAGCGGCGAATCGTCAGCGGCCAGGTCGCGCCGCACCGTCATCACCGTCACCCCCAGCACCTCGGCAATGCGCGCCAGCGGCGTCGGGCCCTGCTCGCGGATCATGTCCTGCATGCGCGAGAGCCGCTGGGCACGTGCGCGTTCGCCCAGCGTGGGTTGAGGGGCCGGCTTTCCGGGCGAAGTCGGGGTCATCGAAGCCATGAGGCGTTTTCCTGATCGGGAAATGTTGCAGATAAAAAAAGGTTGCGCCTTAAAAGTTATGGATGTAACGTTACAGCCATTAAATGTTATTTGCAAAACATTTAGCGCGTTGGGCCACATTGTAGCGAGGCCGGCGGACGGCGTCGATGCATGCAAGAGCCAAGCCTGACCCAGCGCAAGCAGCACATGGAAGAGACCTGCCCGTCGGCACCAGCCAACGGTAATTAACTAAAAGTTACGCAGCCATGAACATGACCAGCAAGACCCCTTCCCTGCGCCGCGCGCAGGGCGAGGCCGACATCGTGCGTGAGGATAGCGCGCACGCCGGCCATCCGCGCAACAGCGTGCAGCCCTATGACGCTGCCGCCTTCGAACATTTGCGCATCAACCTGAGCGCCGCTGAAAAGCGCGTGGCCACCTTGAAAGGCCGCCGCTCGGTCAAGAAGGATGCGCAGGCTGCCTGGCTGCTCAAGGCCATCACCTGCATCGATCTGACCACGCTCTCCGGCGACGATACCCCGCAACGCGTGCGCCGCCTGTGTGCCAAGGCCGCCAATCCGGTACGCGCCGATCTGCTGGAAGCGCTGGGCATGCAGGCACGCGGGCTGACCACGGGTGCGGTGTGCGTCTATCACCGCTTCGTGAAGACGGCGGTGGAAGCGCTGGAGGGAAAGAATATTCCGGTGGCGGCGGTATCGACGGGATTTCCGGCAGGTCTCAATCCGCACGCACTGAAGCTCAAGGAAATCGAAGCCTCGGTGCGCGACGGTGCTGCCGAAATCGACATCGTCATCACCCGCGAACACGTGCTCACCGGCAACTGGGAAGCGCTCCATCGCGAGATGCGCGATTTCCGCCAGGCCTGTGGCGAAGCCCACGTCAAGGCCATCCTCG
This sequence comes from Herbaspirillum sp. CAH-3, assembly GCF_009668275.1. Classification (NCBI taxonomy): domain Bacteria; kingdom Pseudomonadati; phylum Pseudomonadota; class Betaproteobacteria; order Burkholderiales; family Oxalobacteraceae; genus Herbaspirillum; species Herbaspirillum sp. CAH-3. Next base: position 247,406 of record NZ_VSWE01000008.1, read on the forward strand.
CCACCGGCGAACTGAAGACCCTGCGCAACGTCGCCAAGGCGTCGATGGTCTGCATGATGGCCGGGGCGGATTTCATCAAGACCTCCACCGGCAAGGAAAGCGTCAACGCCACGCCGCTGGTCTCGCTGGTGATGCTGCGCATGATCCGCCAGTACCAGGAGATGACCGGCATCAAGGTCGGCTACAAGCCCGCAGGCGGTGTGGCCACGGCCAAGGATGTACTCGAATACCAGGTGCTGATGAAGGAGGAACTGGGTGACGACTGGCTGCAACCCGATCTGTTCCGCGTGGGGGCTTCAAGCCTGCTGGCCGACATCGAGCGCCAGCTGGAACACCACGTCACCGGCCGTTACTCCGCCTTCAACCGGCATGCCATCGGCTAAGCCACCCTGCACGGACAAGCACAATGAGCGTTTCCACCTATTTCGACACCATGGATTACGGCCCCGCCCCCGAGAGTGACAAGGATGCCCGCGCCTGGCTGGCCAGCCACGAGGCCTCGTTCGGCCACTTCATCGCGGGACGTTTCACCCAGCCCGGCGGCCAGCTGGAAGATCTCGATCCGGCCAGCGGCAAGCGGCTGGCGCATCTCACGCAAGGCTCGGCAGCTGACGTGGATGCCGCCGTCAACGCCGCCCAGGCCGCGCTGGCCGGCTGGCAGGCGCTGGGCGGTCACGGCCGTGCGCGTCACCTGTATGCACTGGCCCGTGCCGTCCAACGCCACGCACGCCTGCTGGCAGTGCTGGAGACGATGGACAACGGCAAGCCCCTGCGCGAGTCGCGCGACGTGGATGTCCCGCTGGTAGCGCGCCACTTCTATCACTACGCCGGCTGGGCGCAGCTGCAGGAAAGCGAATTCCCCGATCATGTCCCGGTGGGCGTGGTCGGCCAGATCGTGCCGTGGAATTTCCCGCTGCTGATGCTGGCCTGGAAGATCGCCCCGGCACTGGCACTGGGCAATACGGTCGTCCTCAAGCCCGCCGAAGACACTTCGCTGACCGCCCTGCTCTTTGCCGAACTGGCACAGCAGGCCGGCCTGCCAGCGGGCGTGCTCAATATCGTCACCGGCGACGGCAGTACGGGAGCGGCCATCGTCGCGCATCCCGGCATCCAGAAAATCGCTTTCACCGGTTCCACTGAAGTGGGCCGCCTGATCCGCGCGCAAACCGCCGGCAGCGGCAAGTCGTTGACCCTGGAGCTGGGCGGCAAGTCACCGTTCATCGTCTTCGATGATGCCGATATCGATGCCGCCATCGAAGGCGTGGTCGATGCGATCTGGTTCAACCAAGGTCAGGTCTGCTGCGCCGGCAGCCGCTTGCTGGTACAGGAAGGCATCCACGATCTCTTCATCGCGCGGCTGAAAAAGCGCATGGAAAAGCTCAAGGTCGGCGCACCGCTGGACAAGTGCAGCGACATGGGCGCGCTGGTTTCCCCGGTGCAGCTGGAGCGCGTGCGGCGCCTGGTCGAACAGGGCGTGCGTGAAGGTGCGCAGTGCCACCAGGTGGCGCTCGATACGCCGCCCGGCGGCTGCTTCTATCCGCCCACGCTGCTGACCGGCGTGCATCCCGCTGCCACCGTGGCCACCGAAGAAATCTTTGGCCCGGTGCTGGTCGCCATGAGTTTCCGCACCCCTGACGAAGCCGTGCAACTGGCCAACAACAGCCGCTACGGGTTGGCCGCCAGCATCTGGAGCGAAACCATCGGCCTGGCCCTGGGCGTGGCCCCGCAGCTGAAGGCCGGCGTGGTGTGGATCAACAGCACCAACCAGTTCGATGCGGCGGTCGGCTTTGGCGGCGTGCGCGAATCCGGCTATGGCCGCGAGGGTGGACGCGAAGGCTGCTACGAATACCTCAAGCCGCGCCATCGCCTGAACCGTGCGCAACGCAATACTGCATCGGACACGCCGGCCGGCGCACACAAGGACTCTCCGCTGCAAGGCGGCCTGGTCGACCGCACTGCAAAGCTCTACATCGGCGGCAAGCAGGTCCGTCCGGATGGCGAAGTATCCATGGCTTGCTATGCGGCCAGTGGCGAGCGGCTGGAAGATGTGGGCCTGGGCAACCGCAAGGATATCCGCAACGCCGTCGCCGCGGCCGTCAAGGCCGGCGGCTGGAGCAGCGCGACTGCCCATCGCCGCGCCCAGGGGCTGTATTACATCGCGGAAAACCTGTCAGCGCGTGCCGATGAATTCGCGCGCCGCATTGCCCTCACCACCGGCGTCTCCGCCGAGGCCGCGCGGGCCGAAGTGGATGCTGCGATCAAGCGCCTCTTCAGCTATGGCGCCTGGGCCGACAAGTACGACGGAGCCGTGCACCAGCCGCCGCTGCGCGGCGTGGCCCTGGCCATGCCGGAAGCCATTGGCGTAGTTGGCGTGGTCTGTCCTGAAGAGCAACCGCTGCTGTCCTTCATCAGCCTGGTGGCACCGCTCGTCGCCATGGGCAATCGCGTAGTGGTCGTCCCCGGCCAGCAGGCAGCGCTGGTGGCGACCGATCTCTACCAGGTGCTAGACACCTCGGACCTGCCCGGCGGCGTCATCAACATCGTCACCGGCAAGAGTGCCGAACTGCTCACCGTGCTGGCCGAGCACGACGAAGTCGATGCCCTGTGGGTACGCGGACCGGCCGAGTTCTCGGCGACGGCCGAGCGGCTGTCCGTCGGCAACCTCAAGCGCTGCTTCGTGGATCACGGCGAGCTCACCGACTGGCACGATGCTGCGCAGGGCGAAGGTGGCGAATACCTGCGCCAGGCCACGCACGTCAAGAACATCTGGATTCCTTATGGCGAATGAAAATGCTGCGCTTGAGCGCAACACGCTTTTCCTGGTCGCAGCTGGACATGACTGCCAACAGCTGACAATGGCTGACGAAATCCTGACGAAATACTGACTAATAAATCGAAAACTCTTGAGATTGAAAATATTAGTTTTTTACGGCGAACGATCAAGCTGAACAAGGACTCCCAAGCAACAAGATTTAGATTTATCCTATAAGCATACTTATAAAATCCACAGGAGACGACATGCTTAAGAATCTGCATCCTTTACTGAACGCCGATGTGCTCTACGCCCTGCGTGCGATGGGCCACGGTGACGAACTGGTCTTGTGCGACGCCAACTTCCCGGCCGACTCGGTGGCCCGCCAGACGGTACTGGGCAAGGTGCTGCGCATCGACGGCGTGGGCACCACCGAAGCCGCGCGCGCCATCCTCTCGGTGCTGCCGCTGGACAATGCGGTGGAACAACCGGTGCGCCGCATGGAGATCATGGGCGAACCTGCCACCATCCCGCCGGTACAGCAGGAACTGCAACACGAAGTGAACCAGGCTGAAGGCCGCGAACGCCCGCTCGGGTCGATCGAGCGCTTCGCCTTCTATGAAGCGGCCAAGAAAGCGTATTGCGTGATCGCTACCGGCGAGCGCCGCTTCTACGGCTGCTTCCTGCTCAAAAAAGGTGTGTTGCCACCGGAGGCGTGAGCATGACTTCCCTCTCGCACAAGACCGGCGTAGCCGTGCTGGGCATCTACGTGGCCGACCTCGCTTTCCGCGCACCGGGCATGCCTGGCCTGGGCCAGACCATCGCCGGCACGGGCTTTGCCATGGGTCCCGGCGGCAAGGGCTCCAACCAGGCCGTGGCCGCTGCGCGCGTCGGTGCGCCGGTACGCTTCATCTCGGCCATCGGCAAGGATTCCTTCGGTGACTTCGCGCTCTCGCTGTGGCGTCAGGAAACCATCGCCCCCCACGTGCGCGTGATCGAGGATGCGCCCACGGGTGCCGCCTTCATCTACGTCAACGACGCCAGCGGTGACAACGCCATCATCGTGGTGCCGGGCGCCGCCTCGCAACTTTCTACCCAGGATGTGGAACGCGAACACCAGGCCATCGAAGCAGCCAGCGTCTTCGTGACCCAGCTGGAGCAGCCTCCGGAAGCCGCCCTCACCGGCTTGCAGATCGCCCGGGCGGCGGGCACCACCACGGTCTTCAACCCGGCACCGGCACTGGACTTCCCGCCGCAGATCTATGGCCTGTGCGATTTCATCACCCCCAATGAACACGAAGCGGCCCTGCTGACCGGGATCGAAATCCATACCGTTGACGATGCCCGCCGCGCTGCCGACGTGCTGCTGGAACGCGGCGTCGGCTGCGCCCTCATTACGCTGGGCGCACAGGGTGCGCTGCTGCACAGCCGCGCGCAATCGCTGCATTTGCCGGCCCTGTGCGCGGGCACCGTCGTGGAGACCGCCGGTGCCGGCGACGCCTTCAACGGCGCCTTCGCGGCCGGACTGGCCGAGGGCATGAGCGCCGAACAAGCCGCGCGGCTGGCCACGGCGGTGGCGGCCATTTCGGTCACCCGCGCCGGCACCGCCCCGTCCATGCCCAGCCGCCAGGAGGCGCTGGCGCTGCTGCAGGCCAACGCCGGTGCGCTGGCGCAGGCGCAATGACATTCCCCGCGAGGTAACCCCACCATGAAACTGAAGATCTCCGACCCGCAACTGCTGTTCCTGCTGGTCATCAACCTGGCCATCCTGCTGGTAGCCACCGTGTTCTCGCGCGGCGACTTCCTGGACGTCTACAACTTCCAGTCCATGGCCAGCCAGCTGCCTGAACTGGGCCTGCTGGCCATCGGCGTGGCGCTGGCGATGATCTCGGGCAATGGCGGCATCGATCTCTCCGGCATCGGCCTGGCCAACCTGTCCGGCGTGGTGGCTGCGGCTGCCATGCCGCTGCTGATCGCTGCGCCCGATGCGGCACCGTGGACTTATACGCTGGGCTTCGTGGCGGTGGCACTGGTCACCGGCCTGGTCGGCGGTGCGCTCAACGGCTGGCTGATCTCGCGCGGCAACCTCACGCCCATCCTCTGCACGCTGGGCACGCAGATGATCTTCACCGGACTGGCCGTGGTGCTGACCAATGGCTCCAGCCTGCGCATCAGCGTGGTCGATCCGATCTCGGCCATCGGCAATGAATCGGTGCTGGGCGTGCCCATCCCCTTCATCATCTTCGTCGCGCTGCTGCTGGGCGTGGGCTGGCTGATGCGCTACAGCCTCTTCGGCATCAAGCTCTACCTGCTCGGCACCAATGCGCGCGCGGCACGCTATGCGGGCATCTCGCAGAATCGCCTGCGCTTTGCCACCTACACCTTGAGCGGCGTGCTGGCCTCGGTGGCCGGCATCATCATCGCCGCCCGCACTGCCAGCGTGAAGGCGGACTATGGCAACTCCTACCTGCTCATCGCCATCCTGATCGCGGTGATGGCCGGCATCCGTCCGCAGGGCGGCTACGGCCGCATGGTCTGCCTGTTCTTCTCGGCGCTGGCGCTGCAGCTGCTGTCCTCGACCTTCAACCTGCTGGAGATTTCCAACTTCTTCCGCGACTGCGCCTGGGGCCTGCTGCTGCTGTGCTTCCTGGCCTCGGCGCGGGTCAGCTGGCGTGATTTTTTCCCGAATTCAAAGGCGCAATTGCGCAAGTCTTGAACAGCACCCCGCCTGTCAAGATCCATCCACATAGTGGGGAAACTGGAGACATGATGAACAAGAAATCGGCTTGCGTACTGGGTTCGGCTCTGGCAGCCATCGGCTTTGCCAGCGCGCTGCAGGCGCAGAACAAACCCATCGATATCGTCACCGTGGTCAAGATCACCGGCATCAGCTGGTTCAACCGCATGGAAGTGGGCGTCAAGGAATTCGCTGCCGCCAATCCCGGCGTGACCACGCGCCAGATCGGCCCGGCCCAATCGGATGCCGCCCAGCAGCAACGCCTGGTGGAAGACCTGGTGGCCAAGAAGGTCGACGCCATCGCCGTGGTGTCGATGGATCCGCCGACCCTGGAGCCGGTCTTGAAGCGCGCCCTGGATCGCGGCATCAAGGTGGTCACCCATGAAGCCGACAACCAGAAGAACACCCTGGTCGATATCGAAGCCTTCGACAACACCGCTTATGGCGCCCGCCTCAATGACCGCCTGGCAGCCTGCATGGGCGAGACCGGCAAGTGGTCGTCGCTGGTCGGTTCGCTGGGCAGCCAGTCGCAGGTGCAATGGGCCGATGGCGGCGCCTCCAATGCCGCCAAGAAGTACCCCAAGATGACCCTGGTGGATGCCAAGAACGAATCGGCCAACGATGCCGAGAAGGCCTATGCCAAGGCCAAGGAAATCCTGCGCAAGCATCCCGACATCAAGGGCTTCCAGGGTTCGTCCTCGCTGGACGTGCTGGGTATCGGCCGCGCCGTGGAAGAAGCCGGCCTGCAGGGCAAGGTCTGTGTCTATGGCACCGGCCTGCCCAGCGAAGCGGCCAAGTTCCTGGAATCGGGCGCAGTGGGCGGTATCGCCTTCTGGGATCCGAAGGATGCCGGCCTGGCCATGAACAAGGCGGCCATGATGCTGGTGCAGGGCAAGAAGATCACCGACGGCATGGACCTGGGCATTCCGGGCTACAACAAGGTCAGCGTCAAGAAGGGCCCGGGCGTGGGCGTGATCGTCACCGGCCAGGCCTGGGTGGAAGTGGACAAGAAGAACTACAAGCAGTACGCGTTCTGATCGCGGCCTGATCAGACCCACCGGACATCCGCCGCGCGCCCGCATCATCAACCCGGCCACGGCGGATGTCCTTCGTCATCGCGTTGGACTATGAGCACTCAAGACACTTCCAGCCCCCATGGAACGCCAGCCCGGGAATTCCTGCGGCTGCAGGGTATCCACAAGCGCTTTGCCGGGGTGCACGCCCTGCGCGGCATCGATCTCACCATCCATGCCGGCGAGATCTATCACCTGCTGGGCGAGAACGGCTGCGGCAAGAGCACCATGATCAAGATCATCGCCGGGGCCCAGCCGCCCAGCGAAGGCGAGATCTTCATCCAGGGCGAACGCGTGGCCGGACTCACGCCACTGGCCTCACTGTCGTTGGGCATCGAGACGGTGTATCAGGATCTCTCGCTGCTGCCCAACATGAGCGTGGCCGAAAACGTCGCCCTGAGCGCCCAGCTGGTGCACCACCAGGGGCGGCTGGCACGCCTGTTCGATCGCCGCGCCCTCAACGACACGGCGGCGCGCGCACTGCGCGCGGTCAACCTGCCGGCCACGGCGGAGTTTCTCGATACGCGCGTGGACGAGCTGCCCATCGCCACCCGCCAGCTCATCGCCATCGCGCGCGCGATTGCCACCAGTGCGCGCATGGTGATCATGGATGAACCGACCACCTCGCTCACCCAGAAAGAAGTCGATGCGCTGGTCAAGGTCATCAACGGCCTGCGCGCCAATGGTGTGGCGGTGCTGTTCGTGAGCCACAAGCTCGATGAATGCTTTGCCATCGGCGGCCAGGCCATCGTTTTCCGCGATGGCGAAAAAGTCGCGCAAGGTCCGATCCAGGGCTTCACCAAGGCCCAGCTGGGCCAGCTAATGACGGGCAAGCAGTTGAGCCAGGAACGCTATCGCGTCGACGCCCAATTGCAGAAGACCCGCCTGGAAGTCACGGCCCTCACGCGCCGCGCTGCCTTCGAGGACGTCAGCTTCACGCTGCATGAAGGCGAGATCCTGGGCATCACCGGCCTGCTCGATTCGGGCCGCAATGAACTGGCCCTGGCGCTGGCCGGGGTGGAACCGGCGCATGCCGGACAGATCGTGCTGGACGGACAGCCGCTATCGCTGCGCGCGCCCGGCGATGCCATCACCCACGGCATCGGCTACGTGCCCGAGGATCGCATCAGCGAAGGCCTGTTCCTGGACAAATCGATTCGCGACAACATCATCACCACCATCCTGCGCAAGATGCGCGGCAAGTTCGGCGCACTTGATGCGGCGGCCTGCCAGCGCTTCTCGGTGGACACGGTCAGGCAATTGCAGATCGCCACTCCGGACGTGGATCGTCCGGTGCAGTCGCTCTCCGGCGGCAACCAGCAGCGCGTGCTGATCGGCCGCTGGCTGGCCATCAATCCGCGCGTGCTGATCCTGCACGGGCCGACGGTGGGCGTGGATGTGGGTTCCAAGGACATCATCTACCGCATCATCCAGGACCTGGCAAAACAGGGCATGGGCGTCATCCTCATCAGCGACGACCTGCCCGAGCTGCTGCAGAACTGCGACAACCTGCTGCTGATGAAGCGCGGACGCATCGTGCGCCGCTTCGAGGTGGAGGGCTTGTCCGAGAGCGACCTCTCGCACGACCTGGTCTCCGAACAAAGCCACGAACATTGAGAACCGAGTATGGATGCAAGCACTTTGACCCGCCAGAACGCCAGCGCCGACACCAGCCCCGCCCTGCCCCCGCGCAGTGCGGCAGCCAGCCTGGGCGTGCTGCTCAAGAAAAACCCTTCGCTGTTCACCTTCGTCCTGATCCTGCTGGTGGTGGTGACGGTGGCCCTGATCAATCCCGCCTTCTTCCAGCTGGCGGTGCTGTTCGACATCGTGCGTGCCTGCACCACGCTGGGCCTGTTTGCGCTGGGCGTGATGATCGTGCTGGCCGCCGGTGGCATCGACGTCTCCTTCGCGGCCATCGCGGCGCTCACCATGTATTCCATCACCAAGGTGGTGATGACGTATTTCCCCGAGACGCACATTGCCGTCATCCTGCTGGCCGGTGCGGCCGGCGGCACCGCGCTGGGTGTGCTCAACGGACTGCTGGTGGACTGGCTCAAGGCACCCTCGCTGATCGTCACCATCGGCACGCAATATCTTTATCGCGGCATCCTGCTGACCTTCGTCGGGACGGTGTTCTTCATGAACGTGCCGCATGCCATGGACCAGTTCGGCAAGCTGGCCCTGGCCCGGCATGACACGGCCAGCGGCCTGCACGCCGTGCTGCCTGCCACGGTGCTGGTCCTGGTACTGGCCAGTGCGCTGACCTGGTGGCTGCTCAACAAGACCCTGATGGGCCGCGCCGTCTATGCCGTTGGCGGCAGCCTGGCCATCGCCGAACGCCTGGGCTACAAATTGCGTTCGGTGCATCTGTTCGTGTTCGGCTATGCCGGCTTCCTGTCCGGACTGGCGGGCATCGTGCACGTCTCCAGCACGCGCCTGGCCAATCCCTTCGACCTGGTGGGCAGCGAGCTGGATGTGATCGCCGCCGTGGTCCTGGGCGGTGCGCGCATCACGGGCGGCCATGGCAGCGTGGTGGGTACGCTCCTGGGCGTGCTGCTGGTGACCCTGATCAACAACGTGCTGATCCTGGCGGGCGTGCCCAGTACCTGGCAGAAAGCCATCATCGGCGGCTTCATCGTGCTGGCGGGTGCGGTGTTCGCGCTGCGGCGGGAGAAGTAGAATTTCCCGTTAAAGATACTCACCAATTCTCCCGCCCATCTTTTTTAAAAAATATTTTCAGATCACTGCATCCAGATCGGCTCCTCGCGGGTAGTACCTCATGTCAGCCCCGTTGTCGCGCATGCGGCCACGGGCTGCACGAGACAACCATCCATTTCAAGAAACTAGGAGCCCATCATGCAAACTGCCGTCCTGTCCTCCCGTTCCCTCCGTATCGCCCTGCCCCTGGCCGCGGCCCTCACGCTGGTGGCCTGCGCGCCGATGTCGACCATGTATTCGCAGGACAGCCTGCCGGACGCCGTCAAGGTCCCGGCCGGCAACAAGGTGGTACTGCAGACCGTGGGCGTGGGCGAGATCCTCTACGAGTGCCGCGCCAAGAAGGACATGCCCGGCCAGTTCGAATGGACCTTCGTCGGCCCCGATGCCGTGCTCAAGGATCGCAGCGGCATGCAGGTGGGCCGCTACTACGGCCCGCCGGCCACCTGGGAGAGCAGCGACGGTTCCAAGGTGACCGGTGCGCAGGTGGCAGTGGCACCGGCTGGCACCGGCAACATCCCGCATCAGCTGGTCAAGGCCAATCCGGCCACCGGCATGGGCGCCATGACGCAGACCACCTATATCCAGCGCGTTGCCACCAAGGGCGGCGTGGCGCCGGCCGATCGCTGCGACATGGGTTCGGCGGGTGCCAAGCAGAAGGTGGGCTACCAGGCCGACTATATTTTCTGGAAAGCCTCCTGATGCCGGCGCATCCCTCGCTATAATCCAGGTCACCCCGGCCGGACGTTCCGGCCGGGCAACCTGCGCCCGGAGCCTGCTTTCGCGTGACTGACGTCCCCGCCTCCTTCGATCATGAAGCCGCCCTGCTGGCCTGCGCGCGCGGCGAGCGCCGTGCATTGCAGGCGCTTTACGAACACGAGGGCCGCTATCTGCTGGGGGTGGCCTTGCGCATCGTGCGTGATCGCGCGCTGGCCGAGGACGTCCTGCATGACGCTTTCCTCAACCTCTGGAACCGCGCCGGCAGCTTCGACCCGGCGCGCGGTGCTGCACGCGGATGGATCTATACGGTGGTGCGCCATACCGCCCTCAATCGCATCCGCGCCATGCAACACGAAGTCTCCGCCGGTGACGACCTGGAAGAACTGGCCGACCGCACCGAGCCCGCCGTCGAGGCGCCCGACTGGCAAGCCGACCTCGGCCGGCTGGACGAGTGCCTGGGCCAGTTGAGCGATGCCAAGCGCGCCAGCATCGTCTACGCCTATGTCGACGGCTGCACCCATGGCGAAATCGCCGAGCGCCTGCAAGCGCCGCTGGGATCGGTGAAGGCATGGATCAAGCGCGGCCTGGCCGCGCTGCGGGAGTGTATCGGATGAATGCATCACACGATGAACTGCAATGGCTGGCGGCCCAGTACGTGCTGGGGACGCTGCCGCACGCACAGCGCCAGGCGGTGGAGCAGCGCCTGCCCACGGACGCCGCACTGCGTGCCGCCGTCGATGAATGGGAAACCAGGCTGCATCCCCTGACCGCACTGGCAGAGCCGGTACAGCCATCGGCCAGCCTGTGGCAACGCATCGAGCGCAGCCTGCCCATGCCGGCCCCGGTACGCCGGCGTGGCGGCTGGCATGCATGGTGGGAGAGCGTGCAATTCTGGCGCTGGAGTACCGGTGCGGCGCTGGCCTGCTCGGTGCTGCTGGCTGTGCTCATGCTGCGTGCCGAGCCACCCGCCCGTGCACCGGCCTACATGGTGGTGCTGGTCGCGCCGCAGGACAAGGCGCCCGGCTGGGTGGTACAGACCGGTGGCAGCGGCCGCCTCAACCTGATTCCGCTGGGCGTGGCCACCGTGCCGCAGGAGAAAGCGCTGCAATTCTGGACCAAGGGTGCCAACTGGAACGGCCCGGTGTCGCTGGGCATCGTCAAGCCCGGCAAGACCCAGGAAGTCCCGCTGGACAAGCTGCCACCGCTGCAGCCGGACCAGCTCTTCGAGATCACCCTGGAGCCGGGGACCGGCTCGCCCACGGGCCGCCCGACCGGCCCCATCCTCTACATCGGCCGCGCGGTGAAGGTGACTTCCTGAGTCCGGCGCGATGGCGCATGACGTGAGCCAATCCACCGGGAAGCGAGGACTGGCGAGATTCGTGGATGGCGCGCATCACTTGGGATGGGTGCTTCTATCGCGCGCTGGGAAATCGCTGCAAAACACGACGCAAAACAATGGCCAACGAAAAAAACCGAATAAGGAGACTCGGTTTTAAATTAAGCTTGCGCGAAATAATTACTTTCTGAGCAATGAACCGCAAAGTCTTCCGGCGCGTTTCCTCCTGGAAAATTCTTCTCTGGGCCTGCAGCAGCATGGCTGGAGGAGTCATCCTGGCACAGCTTGCGCTGAACGCAGCGGAGATTCGTCATATCGACGCCTCGTCGATGCAGGCGCTGCAGCGTGCGGAAGATGCCGGCCGCGCCACCGTCGATGCGCTGCGCCGGGCCGAAGCCAGTCCCTTCGAGATGTGCTCGGAGGGTGACCTTACCATCCTGCGCAACATCACCTATGCCAACAGCTATGTCGCCGACCTGGGCCGCATCGAGCAAGGCGTGGTGCGCTGTACGGCGCTGTGGGGCAAGCTGGACAGGGTCACCCGCCTGCCTGAACCGCATTACCGCCCGCGCGGCGGATTCAGCGTGTGGAGCCACCAGGAAGTCCTGCAGACGCATTACCAGAGCAACCTGGTCGCGCTCAATCACAGCCTGGCCATTGCCTCGCCGTCGACCTTCGATCTCAATCGCTTCTACCAGGATGTCTCCCTGCGCATCACCAACGGCAGCGGCACGCACACCTATGCCGAGCGCGCCGGCCTGCGCTACAACCCCTCGGGCGCCATCGAACTGCTGCCGGCCATCGACATCACCGAATGCAGCCCCGACATGGGGCTGTGCGCGCAGGCCACGGCACACCTGCACTGGTTTGCGCTGGCCCATCCCTTGAGTTTCTTCGCGCTGATGGCGGGCAGTTTCTTGCTGGGTGCGCTGGCCTACCTGCTGTACCTGCGCCTGCGCCGCAACCAGGGCGTGCTGGAAAAGCTGCGCGAGGGGATTGCCAATGACGAGATCGTGCTGCTGTACCAGCCCATCGTTTGCGTGCGCGACTTGAGCCTGAAGGGTTATGAAGCGCTGGCGCGCTGGCGCCCGGCCGACGAGCCCGAGATCGGCCCGGACATCTTCGTGCCGCTGGCCGCGCAGAACCGGCTCAGCACGGCGCTGGCCAAGGTGGTGCTGGCACGGGCGCTGCGCGAGATGCAGGATCTGCTGCAGGCCGATCCGGCGCTGATGCTGGCGGTCAATACCGAGGTCGCCGACATCGAGGATACCGACTTCATCGAGTTCGCGCTGGACCTGACGGCGGCCACGCCGGGCCTGCGTCCGCAATTGCACCTGGAAGTCACCGAGCGCGCCGACATTCGTTCGGCCACCTTCACACAGAACATCGAGCTGTTGCGCAAGGCGGGCTTTGCGATCTGGATCGATGACTTTGGGACCGGCAGCGCCAATCTGTCGCATCTGTCCTATGCGCAGTTCGACGGCATCAAGATCGACCGGCTCTTCACCAGCGCCTTGAGCACCGGATCACCGCTGCGCTCGGTGGTCCCCAACCTGCTGCGCCTGGCCAACGAGCTGGAGCTGAAGGTGGTCATCGAGGGCATCGAGACGGAAGAGCAATTGCAGCTCATTCGCAGCATTGCGCCGCAGATCCATGCGCAGGGATGGCTGTTCAGCAAGGCGATGGAATTGAGCGAAGTGCTGCAGCAGCGGGAGCCTTATACGCTGGAGGAGTTTGGGTTGGCGGCGTGAGTTACTAGGGAAAATGGTGATAGGCGGACGCCTTGCTGTAATGACCCAGCGAAACCTGCTCACCTCAAGCAGCTAAAGCAAACGCCTCAGCTGGTGTCTTCATGCCCAGCGCCTGATGCGGCCGGCGGTGGTTATAGAAGCCAATCCAGTCACCAATGATGCGACTGGCGTGCTGCAATGTTTCGAAGCGATGTCGATGAGCGCACTGCTCCTTCAGGGTTCTGATGACGCGTTCGACCATGCCATTCTGCTGCGGGCAATGCGGCGTGATGAACTCCTGCTGCAGCCCGTAACTACGGACCAACGCTGTGTAACTACGGCTGGTGAACACTAGCCCATTGTCGGACCTCAGCAAGAACGGCGCCGTCACGCGCCCCAGCGAACCATAACGCGCGATCAGTGCTTGCTCCAAGGCCGACTCTGCCGTCTTCGACCTGCCCGAACGCGACAGATGCCAGCCCAGTAATTCCCGCGTGTGGCAATCAATTACCAGGGCCAACACCGCCCAGCCATCGCGTCCTGTCCAGATCCGACACAGATCAGTAGCCCAGCGCTGGTCTGGTCCTGTGGCTACCGACGGCAAGGCTTTCACCCTGGGACGGAAACCAATAGGTCGCTTCTTAACCTGCCAGCCTTTGTGCTGGAAGATCCGCTGCACCGTGTTCTTGTTGAACCCGAGCAGGCCCGCTACCGTGCGATAGCCGAAGGACGGCTCTTCCAGGATCATCTTGCGAATAGGTTCGGCGAAGCGCTCCTGTACCTTGGGCTCGGCCTTCACAGGCTTGTAGTAAGCGCTGCGCCTGGCAATCCCAAACCACGCACATATCTTGCTGACAGCCACATCGAAACCGTCTTGTTTGAGTCCCTGGCGGATGGTCTCGATTACTTGTCTTCCTCGCCCAACAGAAACGCCAAATTTCTTTCTGGCGCGCAGCTCCAGCATGGCTTCTCCGTAGGCTTCTTGGAGCTCCTTGAGTTGCCGCTCGTACTGTTCTCTCACATCCAGCGGCTTGGCACGCAGGGCGTTCTCCATCCCTTTGCGGCCTTCATCGACCCATGCTTCGATCTCTGAAGGCGGGATATCAAACGACCGGCTAGCCTCGGCTACCGTCGTCTTTCCCTGGATGATCTCCAACACCAGCGCGGCTTTGTGCTTGCTGCCCGACGCTTAAATTCCTCTTCCATGACCTTGCTCATTCGGATTTCCTTTTAAGATTAACTACTGAGCAGGTTTTCAGTGGGTCATTACAGCAGTTCCGGGGCGATTCATCTCTTATTTCGTTACCGCCGAATTTTCTATCTGATTATGCCTAATTGACCAGTTAAAAGAATCGTTAATCGAGACCATCCACTTAACTAATTAATACGTTTACTTTTGACTATATAAAAATAAATAATCTGTTTCATGAATTAATTAATTCATCAACGTGTAAGATTATATGCACGTTTTGGCTACGATTTTCATCTAGAGAAAAACATGACCAGCTTTTTTGCCCATATAGAAGACACGGATGATATTCGTCAGGGCGACATAATCCGCAAAATTAATACAAGAACAGGTGCCGCAGAGAAGCTAGGGATAGTTATTACGGCTGATTGCGATATCGCTCAAAAGAAGGCTGGAGAGCGCTACACATGGCTCGAAGTCTTACCTATGAAAGCCTATATTGAAGGCCCTTGGGCACAAGAACAGCTGCGTAAATTATCAGAAAAGCGGTCCAAGGGAATATGTGATCAGCTCAACGGCCAACTGCGCCAGCAATATCCGCACTTGAAGGCGCTGACAAATGAGTCGCTAGCCCAATGGCTCCGCAACAGAAGCGCCAAAGAAATATTAACAAAGATCACAGGCGAGCCGACTAGAGAAGACAGTAAGCAGTTCCGTGATCTCCAAGGCTTTGCGCTTACCACAATTGACGAGTCTCACACTGCCTTCAGCAGGCTGAAAGAAGCTTGGACACTCTTCGGATTTGAAGAAAGAAAGCAACAGGAGACCGTACGCAATGCTTTTAAGGATGGCGGTGGTTTTCAAGACTATTTCGTTCTTCCTGAGTTACCAAAAGAAGCTGGTCTAGGCTACGTTGTTCTGCTTCGTTCAATGTGGACCATTATGGCTGCTGAGTTGTACCTTACCGAGCAAGACGCTCGTATTAATGATCGTCCAGATGCTTTCCATCGTTTAGGGCGTCTTAACGATGGCATCCGTTTCTCAATTACCCAGAAGTTAGCATTCCTCTTTTCTAGAATTGGGATGCCGACGACGTTCGAATCCGCCTGTGAAACCGCTGCTGAAGTGACTACAGAGGAATTTTTCAAGAAAAACGCGCATAAGGCATGACCATGACGAAGAATATTGCTGCGGTTGTACTCGACAAAAAAGCTGTGAATATCCTAGACCGAGCATTTGTAGAAGATGCTTGGCTACAAAAATTCGAAGTACCGCAGAATGCTGATGGACTGCGTCGCGTGGAATCGAGCGATATCGTCTACTTGCTTTCAGAAGATGCAGATCTAGACGACGGCTATTTGGTAATCAACACCGCAGTCTTCTCACCATTACAAGAACTGAGTAAGCCTCGAATTGCATTTGAGCGAATAATTCGAGTTGCTTTGCGTCACTTCGATCGGAGTATTGCGATTCCGATTCCTTGGCAGGCATACCATAGCGGTTCCCGGCTTTCCGTATTTGCTCAAGCTGCCAGAGATTCAAAACAACGAATTTACTTCGACCAATCCCCAGATGGCAGCGGTAATCTCTACTCATTCGCCGTAACAAGCAATCCTGAAGATCTTGACGGTGTACCGAAGGATGAAGATCTTTATAAGCGGGCTGTAGAAGGTATCTGCGATGCCCTGTTAGCCGACTCTCCACTTGCCCCCCCAGTTGGCAACTTTGGTGTTCTACTATCCGAGCCGTTAGGCGTGAGACTAGCGGGCTCTGGTACTTTGTCCGAATGGTACGAGCAAAGATTGAATCGTGAACAACGCGCATTTGTTGATCGTCCACACGACCGACCTGTTCGCCTGCGTGGGGCTGCTGGCACGGGAAAAACGCAATCAATGGTCGTGAAGTGTCTACATGATATGTATGCGGATCCAGACAGCGACAAGACTTTTGCTTTTTTGACTCACAGTTCAGCGTTAGCTCATACGGTCGTGCGCGGTATGCTTCACGCACTGGACCCAAATGAGAGATGGACGTCTATGATGACTCCATCAGGGCGTCCAAAACTGTGGATCGGCACAATTTATGAGCTTGCGCAAGAGAAGCTAGGGTACGACAAAAAAGGGCTCGAGCCATTATCTCTGGATGGCCGTGAAGGTAGAGAATACCAACGGGTTCTGATCGAAGAGGCTATTAATCAGGTTTTAGTGTCCCCTGAAATAGTGATGGACCACTTTCCTGGCTGCCAGGATTTCGAGAAGCGTTTAACTAATAGAGCCAATGATCCGTCGCTCATTGACGAACTCATGAATGAATTCGCCTGTGTACTTGATCTTGAGGCTATCAAAAAGGATACCCACGAGGCGAACCGCTATGCTCGCGGATCCAGAGAGCCTTGGCAGATGGTTTTACCAACCGAAGCCCACCGTCGCGTGGTTTTAGAAATACATGATGTCTATCGAGCAAAGCTTCGCTTAGCAAAGATGCTGGGCATGGATCAGATGATTGCCGACTTCGGGCGTTATCTCGGGACACATGAATGGGGCGCACTACGCGAGCGAGACGGATTTGATCTAGTTTTTGTAGATGAATATCACTATTTCACGCGTGCCGAGGCGATGTTGCTCCACAACCTATTTAAACCACGGGCTCAAGTTAGCGGCCGTTGGCCTCTGCTTATGGCCTACGATATCAAGCAAGGGACCAACGACGTAGCCTTAAGTGGAAGTATGGAGAAATTCCGAAATCCCGGTGTTGGCGAATCAGCGCTGTCTGAACTTAAGCAGGTCTATCGATCGACGCCTCAGATTACGGCATTCCTCAGAGATTTGGACGCTTGTTTCCCAGCGATGGACCTTGAAGGAGAATACGCAACCTACGTGGCAGAGTCGCAACAAGAGGAAGGTGACACTCCAACACTTACTGTATTCGCAACTGACCTGGAGTTGGTTGATAGCGTATTTGAGCAAGCCATCCGTATGGCACGCGACATTGATGGCGGTGGTAGCCAGGTAGCCGTTCTATGCCTGAACGAGACACTGTTTGACAAAATTTACTCTGCAGGTCGTGTACGTGACAAGTTTGTACCGATAACAACGCGTGAAGACCTCAAGGAGTTGCGCTATGCACGGAACAAATGCGTTTTCAGCATGCCGGAGTTCGTCGCTGGACTGCAATTCCACACCGTATTCCTAATTCATGTCGATGGTGCAGATTACGACGAAGATCAAGGGCAAGGAACCCGTAGACGCTATGTTTCGCGCGTCTATCTTGGTGCGAGCCGTGCAGCCCGAAAAATACTGTTGCTAAGTTCAAAAGAGCACGGTGGTCCAAGTCAATTGCTCGACACACTGCTAGCCAACCAGACTTTAAGACTTAGATAGAGCTTTCTGAGGCTGTGTGCATCGGCAGGCGTTACAAACCAGAGGAAAAGCACATCTCACTCGAGATTCCAATATGTTCTATCAATATTGGAATCTCGCATCACAGTTTGCGGATCATTTCCCTGCACCGGCAAATGATTCGCCGCAGGCTTACTTGTTACCGAAGGAATCAATGATGCGTATTAGGATGAGATAAATGATGTCCTGACCTGCGGCAGTAATTAGTGGAAAATCAGGCAGCCACCGTCGTCATGCTCGGAGGTCCAGCAGATAGTCCGGCCGGAATATCAGGAAAGATCACACAACGCCTGGCGCACCAGCTCCGCCGCCGTCCCGTCATCACGCAAGCCAAGCCGGCGCGCGATGCGGTCATCGAGTACCGGATAGCGTCCAAACACCGCTTCCACCGGCTCTTGCGGGGCATAGCGCACGAGCGCACGTCCTTCCACGCCAAACAAGGCCGAGAGCGTGTCGACCACTTCCTGCATGGACAGCCGCAACACCGGCAAGGCCCAGGTGCGCTCCATGTGGCCTTGCGTATCGAGCATCGGATCCATGGTGGCCGCATGCAGCAGGTTCTCCGCACAACGTTGTGCCGACATCCACCACGCAGTAGCCTGCGGCCCTACGGGCAAGGTCACCGATTTCCGCGCCGCCAGCGCATGCAACAGCTCGCTCATGAAAGCCGAGACCAATCCCGAGGCGGCACGCGGACGCGCCACGATGCCCGGCAAGCGCAGCGAACGGCCATCCAGCACGCCACGGCGCGTGGCGTCGGCCAGCAGGATTTCGCAAGCCCGTTTGTGCGCGCCATAGATCAGGGCCGGCCGCGTGGGCGTGGCCGGGGTGACCGGGTCCGGCAGGGGCGTGCCATACACGGCGATGGTGCTGGCATACACCACCACCGGGGGCGCACTGCCCCTTGTCCTGCCTTCGGCCAGCAAGTTGAACAGATCGAGCGTGGCATCCAGGTTGACGCGGCGACTCAAGGCCGGATCGGCTTCTGCCGCACCACCCGGCACCGCTGCCAGGTGAAAGCAGAGATCGGCACCGAACTGTGCCAGGCGCGACTGCACCTGCGCGTCCTGCAATTCGCCCTCGATGCGTTCGACGGAATCGGGCAGCGCAGGCAATGTGCGGTCCATCGCCGCCAGCCGCGTAATACGTTGCGGGCCGACCTGCCCCACCTGCTGCAGCAGCTGCAGCAGGGTCGCGCCGATGAAGCCGCCCGCGCCGGTGACCAGGACCCTCATGCTGCCCGCACCACGCGCTGCTGCACGATGCCGAAGGGGCCGGGACGGCCATCCTCGTAATACGCCTGCATGCGCACCTCATCACCGAAATGCATGAAGCCGGTGCGGATCTCGCCCTGGTCGATCTTCTCGATCACGCGCCGCTCGGCGATGCAGGCTGATCCAGCTGCGCGCGCCACATTGGAGACCGTACCCGAGCCGATGATGCAGCCCGCCGTGAGACGCCGGCTGTGCGCCGCATGGGCAATGAGCTGGCCAAAGGAAAAATTCATTTCGCCGCCGTGCGGCTCGCCAAAGCGCGCGCCATTCCATTGCACCTGCAAGCGCATCTGTACGCGGCCATCGCGCCAGGCATCGCCCAGTTCATCGGGCGTGACGGCAATCGGCGCAAATGCCGTGGAGGGCTTGGCTTGCAGGAAGCCGAAACCGGTCTTCATCTCATGCGGGCCAAGTGCGCGCAGGCTCCAGTCATTGAGCTGCACTACCAGGCGCACGGCCTGCAGGGCCTCTTGCGCGCTCGCACCCATGGCGACCGGACCGACCACCACGCCGAACTCGCCTTCGAAGTCGATGCCTTCGGCTTCCGAGCGCAGCGGCACGTCCTGATGCGGTCCGAGGAAGTCATCACTGGCCCCCTGGTACATCACGGGCACGGTATCGAAATACGGAATCGGCGGCGTCTTGAAGGCTTCTTCCATCAAGCGTCCGTGATTGAGGAAGGCAGAGGCGTCCAGCCATTGCGGGGCGCGCGGCAGCGGCGCCATGCACAGCTGCGCATCGAAGGCGATGGCACCGTCGGCCCGGCCGGCATTGAGGGCCTCATAACGTTCGGACAGTGCGGGCTTGACCTCGTCCCAGCGTGCCAGCGCATCGATGAGGGTGCGCGCAACCTGCGGCACCGGCAAGGCAGTGGTGGCATTGCGCGCGACCAATACCAGCGCGCCATCAGGCGTGCCGTCGCGCAGGGTGGCGAACTTCATGGCTTACGCTCCCTCGGCCAGTTGGGCGGCAATGGCCGGGTCATACTCGCCATCGACCAGGATGAACAGCATGCGGCAGGGCTTGCCCGAACGATTGGCCCAGGCGTGATTGGTGCCACGCTGCACGACCACACTGCCAGGCTTCAGGGCGACTTCACCGCGGTCCAGTACCAGGGTCATCTCTCCTTCAATGACGATGCCATAGTCCACCGATTCGGTACGGTGCATCAGCGGATGCGGCGAGTCGGCCTGCATGGTGGAGGCCGAGGCTTCGCCGATCTGGCTGAAGGCCTCCTGCATCTTGCTGTTGGCGCTGGCGAGGAATTCTTCGGTATCAGGCGGGATGTCCACGAAGCGCATGCGCGTACCACGCTCCGGAGGAGACAGCACCAGTGCGCCCAGGCTGGGATCAACGCCATTGTCCACCCGCGCGGGCGTGGCGCTGGTGCTCCAGACTTCATGGAAGAGCGTGCCGGGAATGGCGGCCACCTCCACCACGGTCGGCAGCGGACCGTCGCTGCTGACGATGGATCGGCCTTGCGCATCGTGACCGGTGACGACGCGGTGAATCGGGGGAAAGGACATCATGGGCTCCATTGAATCGCTTGCATTGCGTGAATCTGCTGATGGCTGCCGGTCTGGCAGCGGCCATCAGGCTTCGTCGAAGATCGCTACCGCCCGTGTCCAGCCGGCACTGGCACCACGGATCTTGTGCGGGAAGCAGCTGATGGTGAAACCGTGCGCCGGCAGGGCTTCGAGGTTGTGCAGTTTCTCCAGGTGGCAGTAGCCGATGTCGCGGCCGGCCTTGTGGCCTTCCCAGATCAGGGACTTGTCGCCGGTCTCGGCCACCCGTTGCGCGGTATAGGAGAACGGTGCATCCCAGCTCCAGGCATCGGTGCCGGTCAGGCGCACGCCGCGTTCGAGCAGGTACATGGTGGCTTCGTAACCCATGCCGCATCCGGCACCGAGATAGTCGCGGTGACCATAGCGGGAGCCGGCGCGGGTATTGACCACAACGATGTCGAGCGGCTGCAGCATATGGCCGATGCGTTTGAGTTCGGCTTCCACATCGGCAGCGGTGGCCACATAGCCATCGGGGAAATGACGGAAGTCCAGTTTCACGCCGGCCTGGAAGCACCATTCCAGCGGCACTTCATCGATGGTGATGGAGGGGCGCGCGCCGCCATTCCTGGCATCTTGCGTGGAATGGAAATGCCAGGGTGCATCCAGATGCGTGCCGTTGTGCGTGGTCAGCGTGACCCATTCGGCCGCTGCGGCTTCGCCATCGGGATAATCCTCGGGCCGGGTGCCGGGCAGCATGGCCATGAATTCGGGCAGGGTGTCGGCGTGCTTCTGGTAGGTGATCTTCGGGGCCAGCGGGGGCGGGTCGGAGAGCACGTCGTTTTCGAGATAGATGGACAGGTCGACGAAACGATGACGGCGACGCGTCTGCAGGGATGCGGTCATGCCAGGGCCTCTTGGGGTTGAACGGCGACTGCACGCGGCAGCCGCGAGAAACAGATCGATGCCCCCACGCCCAGCGCCACCGCCACCGGACCCAGGCTGCCATAACCCCAGCCCTGCACCAGCGTGCCGCCGAGGATGGGGCCGATGGCCGCCCCCGTCATCAGCATGGCGGGCGTGGCGGCCATGGCGCGGCCGCTGCGGTCCAGGCGTGCCATGAGGCCGAAGGCGAAGGTGTGCGTGAAGATCATCACGGCAGCAAAGACGGAGGCCGCTGCCGCATAAGGTGCAAAACGCAACGAACTCATGATCACCACCACCAGCAGCGCCTGCACCAGGGGACCGGCCATGAGCACGCTGCGGGCGGGCAGACGCTTCTCCAGCAAAGCGGCCAGCGGCGCGGGCAGCAGGTTGACGAAGCCCAGCGCGATGAGCACACCGGTGACCGCTTCCAGCCCGAAGCCGCGATCACTGCCCACGCGCTCCAGGAAACTGAAGGTCATCGATTGCACCAGGCCCATGCAGGCGATACCGGCGATGCCGTACCAGACCTGGCGCGGCACCGGTTCGCGCGGCGCAGCCACGCGCGGCAGGCCGTCAGTCTCTGCACGGGGAAACGCTAGCGCACAAGCCAGCGCGCCCATGGCCATCACACCCGCGAAGAGATAAAACAAGGCTGGACCACCGACGCTGGCAATGATCGGCGGCGCACTGCCCAGGAACAGGATGGCGAACACGCCCAGGGCGATGCCGACCAGCGCAAAGCCGCGATGCGGATTGCTGCCCCGCGCGATGGTGCCATGCGTGACACTGAGCGAAAGCCCGGTGGTGACGCCGCAGGCCGCATGCAGCAAGGCCAGCAGCAGGTAGTGCTGGGTCTGGGCCGCCACCGCGAACAGCAGGGCTGAGAGGCCGAAGCCGATGGCCGCCTTCCAGCGTGCCGTCTCGGGATCGAAGCGCGGTGCCAGCACGGCGCTGGCCAGTACCGCGCCGCCCAGGAAGAGCGAGGCCAACAGGCCAGCCTGGCGGGCATCGAAGTGGTAATGCGCCACCAGCGTGCCAACCCAGACCGGCAGCGCGACCAGGTCGATCATGCCGGCGCAGTGCGCCAGCATCAGCGCAGCCAGGGCGCGCTTGGAATAGGTCGTGATCATCTTGTCTCCTCGCGTCGTACGCAGAATGCAGAGTGCAGGTTGCAGGTTGCAGAAGCGTTAATCGTTTATATTTTTTATATTGTTTAAAAAATCAGATCGGCTGGACCAGTGCCGCGTGCGATTCGCGCATGATGCGCGAGTGCTCGTCCTTGTCGCCGCCCTCGACCTCGATCTCGCCCAGCCGGGCCGAGTTCTCCACCACCATGCGGCAACGTTCCCAGCGACGTTCCTCGAAGGCCGACAAGGCCAGCGGCACGCTGCCGTTGCGTGCGAGTTCGTCGGCCAGCACCAGCGCATCCTCGATGCCGATGCAGGCACCGGAGGCCAGGTGCGGCGTGGTGGCATGCACGGCATCACCGATGAGCACAACGCGGCCCTGATACCACGGACGCGGCAGTAGCAAGCCTTCCAGAGGGCGGAAGATGATGCGGGCGTTGTCGCCGAGCTGGTCGCGGATGGTCTTGAGGACCGGGGCGCTGAAGTCTTCCAGCAGCCCGCGCAGGCGCGCCACGAAGGTGGCCGGATCGACGTGGTCGTTGACCGGACGCGGCTCGGTGACGAAGAGGTACATCTCGTCTTTCGACACCGGATTGACGCCCGGCTTGATCTTTGGCCCCATCCACATCGTGCAGGTGGTGATCTCCGCCGGACGAGGCAGGACGGCACGCCATACGGCCTGGCCGCTGTAGCGCGGCTTGGGCGCATTGGGGAAGAGATGGGCACGCAGCTTGGAATAGAGGCCATCGGCACCGATCACCAGGTCGTAGCGGCGGGTCTGGCCATCGGTGAAGTCGACCTCGACCTCGTCGCCGATCTCGCGCAGGGCGGTGAAGGTACACCCCAGGCGCACATCGGTGCCCGATGCGCGGGTAGCATCAGCCAGGATACGGGCCAGTACCGGACGCAGGATGGCACCGCCGCCGGGTACGTCGGGCGCGGCCAGGCGCGGCGTGGGCAGCTCGGCGATCTGCGGGCCATGCGGCAGGCACAGGCGCACACCGTCACCGGCCGCGCCTTCGCGCAGGAAGGCATCGAGCACCCCGAGTTGCTTCAGGGCCCGCAGCGTGGCCGGGCCGAGGCTGATGCCGGCACCATAGTTGCGCCACTGGGGATCGAGTTCCACCAGGTCGACCTGGGCGCCACGGCGGCGCAGGTCGATGGCGGCCGATGCGCCGGAAAAACCGCCGCCGATGATGAGGATGCGTTGGGCTGCGAGTGTCATGGTGTCTCCTGAATCTTTTTCTTGATGAGTTGATCGTCTTCGCCGGCGGCCAGGTGCAGGCCGCCGTCGTCATCGATGCGCAGCGCCACCGGCGTGAGCGAGTCGCCCAGGCAAGGCCCGAGCGTGCACACGCCGGTGAGCGGATCGAACAATGCGCCATGGGCGGCACAGACCACATGCTGCCCGCTGGCATCGAGGTAGGCATCGCGCCGCCATGGCAACGGTGTGCCGTGGTGCGGGCAGCTGTCAACCCAGGCCCGCACCTGGTCGCCCCGGCGCAGCAGGAAAATGGTGGCCTGCCCTGCCCCGCCGGTATCGAAACCGCGCGCGCCGTCGTCGGGCAATTGGGTGACATGGCACAAATACATGGCGTGTGCTCCCGCTTGGCTCAGTGTGCAGCGCCCGGTGGCGGCGGGCCGCTCGGCGCCCACTTCTCGCGGTACTGGAACAGGAACAATTGCGAGGCATCGGCTCCCATCGGCACTTCGCGAGCGGCCCACTGATCGTCGTGCAGGTCCATGTCGGCGTCGTATTCGACGTGGCAGCCCAGCGGCGAATTGAAATACCAGAACCAGTTGCTGCCGAAGCGATGGCGGCCCGGCCCCCAGAAGCTCTGGTAACCCTTCTCGACGAAACGGGTGCCGGCCAGCAGCACCTCGGTCGGGCCGCCCATGTGGAAGGTGAAATGTTCGCAGCCTTTCATGAAGGGCGGCGTCTGGATCATGAAGAGCGTGTGGTGATCCAGGGTCCCGGCCGGACGCAGGAAGGGGCCCACACCGGTGAAGCGGTCGGTGCAGACGAAGCCCAGGCGCTGGTAGAAAGCCTCGGCCTTGGCGGCATCGGGCACGAAATACACCACGTGCGACAGCGTGCGCGGCAGGGCTTGGTCCTCTGCCGGCAGGCCCAGCTGGTTCGGTGCGCGCTGGGCATCGCCGGGACCGTTGACGCGTTCCGATTTCATGTCCAGCGCACGGCGCACGGTGACCTGGAAGGCCAGTGCAAAGCCCATGTCGTCCACGCTGCGTACCACGCCATCGCGGCGGCTGACTTCGCGGTCGCGGCGCAGTTCGGTTTCGATGGCATCCAGGGTGGCCACGTCGGCCACGCCATAGACGGTTTCGCGCAGCAGGCTGGCGGTACCCATGGCGGCCGGCAGCGTGGCGTCGTCCTTGGCGCGCAGCACGATGGCGGTGCCGTCGAGGGCTTCGTAACGATCGTTACCAGCATCCTTGAGGCCATAGTCGAGCAGGTACTGGCGGCAGGCGGGCAGGTCCTCCACGCCAAAGACCAGGGCATCGGGTCCAATGATGTTCATGCGGTTTTCCTTGTGATTGACTCGGTATTGCGTTGGCGCCATGCGCCTCAGCGCTTGGTGCGGCCGCCCAGGGTTTCGGCCACCCAGTCGGCGATGACGTGGCCGGCGTTGATGGAATTGTCGAAGCTGGCATGCTGCGCGCCGCCTTCGCGGTCGGTGAAGACCTTCAATTCGCGCTTGGGGCTGTTGACCAGTTGTTCGTAGGTACGGTGTGCCCACTTCAGGGGAATCTGCGTGTCCTTCTCGCCGTGGGTGACCAGGAAGGGCACGCGGATCTTCTCGACCACGCCATCCAGGTGCACGTCCTCGGCGATGCGCATGAAGTCGTCGACATCCTTGGCACCCCATACCCAGCAGACGTGCTGCCAGTAATGCGGCACGGGGAAATCGCCCTCTTTTTCCAGGCGCTTTTTCTGTACGTCGCGCCAGTCGTGATTGGCACCCCACACCACGCCACAGGCAAAGCGCGGCTCCATGGCCACCACGCGCGGGCAGTAGTAGCCGCCCAGCGAGACGCCTTCACAGCCGATGCGGCTGGCATCGACGTCGTCGCGCTGTTCCAGCCAATCCACCACGTGGCGCGCCCAGTGCTCGGCATCGAAACGCGCAGTCATGCCATGCAGGCGCAGGGCTTCGCCGGTGCCGGGCTGGTCGATCACCAGCGACGAGACGCCGCGCTCGGCCAGCCAGCCGGGCAGGCCGACCAGGTATTTCATTTCCTTGGTCGAATCCAGGCCATTGAGCTGGACCAGGATCGGGGCAGGCCCCTGCACATTGTTGGCGCGGGTATAAAGGCCCGAGATGACCTTGCCTTCATAAGGAATTTCGACGCGCTCGCAGTTGTCACCAGCCAGCGTGATGCCACGCTGGAATACTTCCAGGAAGCGGCGATACAACTCCAGGCGGCCCGGTGCGCCGTGACCCTGCAGGCGTTCGCAGGTCAGCAGGTAGCTGGCTGCGCGCTTGTACTTGGTCCCGGCCGAGAGCAGCCGGCCGCGCGCTTCATCCTCGGCGGCCAGGCTGCAGAGCTTTTCTGCCATGTCCGCCCAGGTGGCGCGGAAGGCGGCGGTGCCTTCGGCGTCAGGCTGTTTGGCCGCCTCTTGCAGGGGCGCGCACATGGCTTCGATTTCGCCGATGCGCGCGCCCATCTCGATGGCGAGATCGACGGAAAGATTCCAGACATAGTTCGTCGGGAAATAACGGAACATGGTGTAACTCCTTTGATGATGAGTGATACGGATGAGCGGCTGCGTTGACTCAGTGCCGGCCGCCCATCCACAGCGGCATGGCGAAGTTGATCCAGATGGCATCGCTCTTGGCCGTGTTGGCGGCGTACAAGCCGCGCTGCACGTTCATGTTGATGCTGTAGGTACCGGCGTTGTAGGCCACGGTCGGGCCCATGGCAAAGCTGCGCGTACGGTTGCCGGTGATGTCGGTGCCGTTCTGGCGGTCATCGGTGAACTGGTTCAGGTAGGAACCGGTGACGCCGACTTTCCACTTGCCGAAGTTCCAGCCACCGATGAAGTCCGCCACGTAGGCCGTGCCGGAGCGGTAATTGGTATCGCTGTTCTTGTCGTTGAAGAGCAGACGGTTGGAGATGCCCAGGTCCAGCCCGTTTGGATCGTTGTGGCGGATCGCCAGCACCGGCTGGTAGGAGGTGTAGCCGACCGCCACGCTGGTGCGCTTGGGATCGTAGGAACCGGTCTTGAGGGCGAAGTCGAAGCCGAACGTGACATTGGTATGCGCGGCCACGTCCCAGCGCAGCAGCAGCGGGGTGACGGTGACGTTGGAGAGGCCGTTGTGGTTCTCGCCGTGGCCCATCACTTCGCTATGCAGCGAGACCACCGGCAACACCAGTTGCGAATAGACCTTGGCACCCATCCACTCCACGCCATAGGAAGCCAAGAGGCGCGTGGTGGCCGAGAACACGTCGGTCTTGAAGGGGATGGGGCGCTTGTTGCCCTTGTTGTCGTACAGGCCGTCGGCACTGCTGTAGTTGAACTGCTCTACCGCGAACAGGCCCGGGATGGGCGGCAGCGCGGCGATGTATTCACTGGTGGACCCGGTGGGGAATGGCGAAACGCCACCTTCGAAGGCTTGCGCGGATTGCATGCTGGCGCTCCCGAGTACGGCTGCAACGGCCAGGACGGCACGATACCCCAGCCGCCGGGCTGGTACTGTTCCTCTCTTCACTTCTGTCTCCTTGTCTCCTACCCTGCCTGGCTGGTTGTGTCGCCGTCGCGGCGTCTTGTCGGGGCCAGGCTGAACAATGGCGCAGGGCGCCACCGGCTTGCCGCGCCGACCTTTTCTTGGGTGTTTCTGCGAGGACGTGCAGCGGATGTGTGAAGGTTAAGGTCGAGGTTGATATTGATCAAATGGATTGTTTTGATTCATGATATGGGCGGGATCAATACCTGACCGCGCCCCGCAATCCTTGCCCAAAAGAAAGGCCGGCACCCGACAACGGAGACTCATCCATGCGCTTCAACAAGCTCGACCTCAACCTGCTGGTCGCGCTCGACGCGCTGCTGACCGAACTCAACATCAGCCGCGCCGCCGAGAAGATCCACCTGAGCCAGTCCGCCATGAGCAATGCGCTGGCGCGCCTGCGCGACTATTTCGATGACGAATTGCTGATCCAGGTCGGCCGCCGCATGGAAGCCACACCGCGTGCCGAGGTGCTGCGCGATGCGGTCAATGACGTACTGCGGCGCATCGAAGGATCGATCGCTGCCAAACCGGCTTTCGTCCCGCAGGAGTCGCAGCGCGAGTTCCGCATCTCGGTCTCGGATTTCAGCCTGAATGTACTGATTCCGCGCGTGATCGCACGGGCCCATGCCGAGGGGCCGCAGATTCGCTTTGCGCTGATGCCGCAGGTGCAGGATCCGACCCGTTCGCTGGATCGCGCGGAAGTGGACTTGCTGGTGCTGCCACAGGAATTCTGTACGCCCGATCATCCTGCGGAGGAAGTCTTCCGCGAACGCCACGTCTGCGTGGTGTGGCGCGACAGCCCGCTGGCCAAGGGCAAGCTCACGCTGGAGCGCTACATGGAGGCCGGCCATGTGGTCATGGTGCCGCCGGGTGCCAATGCCTCATCGGTGGAAGCGTGGATGGCCAACAAGCTGGGATTTGAGCGGCGGGTGGAGATCACCAGCTTCAGCTTCGCCTCCTGCGTGGCGCTGGTGCAGGGGACCGACCGCATCGCCACCGTGCATGGACGGCTGGCGCGCAAGCTGGCCACGCAATTGCCGGTCGTGCTCAAGGAAAGCCCGCTGCCGCTGGCGGAGATGCACCAGATGATGCAGTGGCATCGCTATCGCACCAATGATCCGGGCATCGAATGGTTGCGGCACGTGTTCCTGGAAAGTGCGCGCGAGATGGACAAGAAGGCGGCCTGATCAGAACATGACGGATTCGTCATGTTCTGATTTTCCCATTCTTGAAATCCTTTAAATCATTTAAATCATTTATATAAAACAGGCGTCTCTACACAAAAAAACGCCCTGCCACCTTTCAATGGCAGGGCGTTGCTTACGCACGCGATCTGTGTGACCGGATCAGAAATCAACCTGCGCCGACAGCACCAGCGTACGGCCCGATGAGGTGCCGACGTAACCGTTCTGCATCAGCCAGTAATTCTTGTCGAACAGGTTCTCGATGTTGGCGCGATAGGTCACGACCTGCCCTGCCGCCCGGGTGATATAGCGCGCACCGATATCGACGCGGGTCCATCCCGGCACCTTGAGCTTGTTCTCGTTGCTGTACCACATCGAACCTGTGCGGGTGACACGGGTATTCAAGGCCAGGCCCTGCAGCCAGGGTGCATCCCAATCCAGTCCCAGGTTGAAGTTGCTGTTGGGGATGGCACCGACATCCTTGCCGTCATTGGTGCCATTGTCGGTGTGGTACTGCTTGGCATCGAAGAAGGTGCCGCTGGCATTGAAGCGCAGTCCGCGCTGCAGTTCGCCATAGGCCGCCAGTTCCAGTCCGCGCACGCGATTGCGGCCATCCTGGGTGGTGGTACTCACGCCATTGACCAGCGTGGTGCTGGAATTGGCCTGCTCGATCTGGAAGACGGCCGCCGTGGTGGTGATACGGCCCCAGTCGATTTTCGCCCCCGTTTCCACCTGCTTGGACTTGTAGGGCGGGAAGAGCTGGTTGGGATTGCCGTCGCTGGCCGAAGTGAAACCGCCGGCACTGAGGGCCGCCGTGTAGTTGGCATACAGGGAGACGTTCTGCACCGGCTTGACGACCACGCCCAGCACCGGCGAGATGGCCGTCTTGTTGGAGGTCTGCGTGGCATCGGCCAGGCTGTGCGAATAGACCTGCTGGCGGCGCAGCCCGGCGGTGATGCGCAGGCGGTCATCGGCCAGCGACAGGGTATCGGTCAGCGCCACGCTGGTCAGGCGGATCTGGCTTTGCGGCGTGGGCGCGCCGCGTGCACCGGTCACCGTGGGCAAGGCGACCGGACGATACAGGTTGGAGGTGACGTTGCTGCTCTGGGAGAGGAAGAAGTAATCCGTCTGCTGATCCAGCATGTTCACGCCCAGCATCACGGTGTGCTTGATGCCAGCGGTGTTGAAGCGCGCACGCATACCTACATCGGCCGACGTGGAAACCACCTTCTGGTCATAGTAGCCATTGGAAAGCGCTGCGGTATCGCCGGCTGCATTGAGGATGGTGGCGCTGGGCCAGCTCTGGGCGGAACTGGCCACGTGATAGCCCACGGCACCATAGGCGGTCAGCTGGTCGTTGATGTCGTATTCCAGGCGGGTGGCCACGGCCTTGTCGTCGGACTGCAGGGTGGTGCCGGGATAGAGATTGGTCTTGCCCGAGGGCGCATCCGGCATCACCAGGCTGCTGATGCTGAATTGCGGACGGAAGTTGCGGGCATCCTCATGCTGGGTGTAGGCATCCAGGCTCCAGCGCACGCGGCCGCCGTTGTAGTCGAGCCCGACCGAGCCCATGCTCTGCTGCTGATTGCTGCCGGAGAGCCCCGTGTTGCCATCGGCATAGAGCGCGTTCACGCGGATGCCCCACTCCTGCTGCTCACCGAAGCGGCGGCCCAGGTCGGCCTTCAATCCGAACTGTGAATTGGAGAGATACGTGGCCGTGACGCTGGAGATCGGATCTTCATGCGCACGCTTGGGAATCAGGTTGACCGCCCCGCCCACGCCGCCGGCCGGGCCCATGCCATACATCAGCGTGCCCGGTCCCTTGAGCACTTCGATGCGCTCGACCATGGAGATGGGCATGCGCGTGAGCGGCACCATGCCATAGAGGCCATTGAAGGCCACGTCATTGGCCGACATGGTGAAGCCGCGAATCTGGTAGCTGTCGCCGAAGCCGCCATTGCCGTTGGTGTTGCGCACCGAGGCATCGTTGGCGATGACGTCGCCGATGGCACGCGCCTGCACATCCTCGATGCCTTGCGAGGTGTAGTTGGTGGTGCTGAAGGGTGTGTCCATGACGCTGGCCGTGCCCAGCACGCCCAGGCTGCCACCGCGTGCGACCAGTCCACCTGCATAGGGGGCGGTCGGATCGGCGCTTTCGGTGATGGTGACGGTGGGCAGGACGGCATTGGCATTGCTGCCGGTGGCGGCCGCCGGTGCGGCCACCGTGTAGCCGCCGTCGGCATTGCGGATGGCTTGCAGCGGTGTGCCGTTGAGCAGCGCGGCAAATCCTTCGTCGACCGTATAACGACCGGCGAGGCCCGCACTCTGGCGATCGCGCGTGATGGCCGGATCGAAGGAGAGCAGCACGCCGGCACGGCGGGCAAAGCTGTTGAGGCTTTGGTCGAGGGGACCAGCGGGGATGTCGTAGGCCTGGCGCTGGGCATCGGTGGCTTGCGCCTGGACAGCGGCCATGGGGCTGGCAAAGGCGGCCAGGATGGCCAGTCGGGACAGGGTCGGGCGCGAGGGGAAGCGGGTTCGGGTTGTCATGGATGTCGTTCGGTGGTGAGCTTCAGAGGGCTTGCTACTGGTAGACCGAACGAGATTCCGAAACCTGCAGAAAATATTTAAAAAATTTTTAGACCAATGCCACCCTCAGGGGGAGGCCCGCGGCCGCAGGGTGACCCAGTACTCCGTGAAGGAATCCACCCGCACCGGCAAGGTCCGCGCGATGGCCGCCAGGATGCGTGCCGGCTGGTCGAGCGGGAACACGCCCGAGATGGTCAGGTCGGCCACCGCCGGATCGCAGCGCAGCTTGCCGGGGAGATAGCGATCCAGTTCGGCCACCAGTTGGCCCAGCGGCATGCGGTCGGCCACGATGACGCCCTCGGTCCAGGCGATGGCCTCTTCATTGGCGGCAGAGAGGCGGCCCACCAGCCCTTGCGCATCGAACAGACCCTCACGCCCGGCATCCACGCGTATCGGCGCATTCTCATTTTGCGAACGAAATTCGACCGCACCCTCATAAACGGCAAGGCGCATGCCCTCCTCCGCATCGCGCAGCCGGAAGCGGGTGCCCAGTGCGCGCGCCTGGCCCAGCCGGGTCTGCACGAGGAAGGGGCGAGAGGGAACGCGCTCTTCATGCCCCGTGGAGATGAGCACTTCGCCGCGATGCAGGCGGACGAGGCGCTGCTGTTCGTCAAGACTGACATCCACCGCAGTGGCACTGTTGAGTTGCAGCACGGTGCCATCGGCGAGCGTCACCCGGCGCCGCTCGCCGGTGCGGGTCGAGTAGCCGGCCATCCAGGCCTGCCAGGGCGTCCATCGGGCCGCGCTGGACGCCAGCAACCCCGTGCCCGTCAACACGCACAAGGTCTTGATGGCAAAGCGGCGGTTGTTGCGTGCGCGGGTGGGGCTGGCGCCGATGCTGCCGTGGGCCAGCGCGCGCGGCAAGCTGCCCACACGTTCGCTCAGCGACTGCAGGCGCTGCCACGCCAGCTCGTGCTGCGGCTGTTCGGCACGCCAGCGGCGGCAGGCCTCGTGGTCATGATCGGTGGCGCTGCCCGATTGCAGCCGCACCATCCAGTCGATGGCGGCCATGACCACGTCATCGCCCGGGACTGCGGTCTCAGCTGCCATAGTGCAGCCGGTAGCAAGCGGTGAAGGCGCGCTTCATGTATTGCTGCACCGAACTGAGCGACACCTCCAGCCGCGCCGCGATCTCGGCATAGGCCAGGCCATCGAGCTGGGACAGCAGGAAGGCACTGCGTACCTTGGGCGGCAAGCCGGCCAGCATGGCGTCGACTTCGTTGAGGGTTTCCAGCACCAGCAACTGGGCTTCGGGCGAAGGCAGGTGCTCGGGCGGCATCTGCGCAAGCATTTCCAGGAAGGCGGCTTCCAGCGCGCAGCGGCGGAAATGGTCGATCATCAGGCCGCGCGCGATGGTGGCCAGCAGCGTGCGCACTTCATCGAGATAGAAATCGCGGCGCGAGACCATCATGCGCACGAAGGTATCCTGCGCCAGGTCGGCGGCCAGTTCGGCGTTGTCGGTACGGCGGCGCAGCCAGCCCAGCAGCCACCGGTGATGCCCGGTGTAGAGGCCAGCAATGTCGTGAGCACGGGAAGGAGCGAGGTCGGCCATGACCGCAAGATGTAATGAGAACGTGTCTCATTATAATCTGGAAATGACGCGGCGGGTCGATGCGGTTTGGGGACGATATGAAACAAAAAGCCCCGGCACGAAGGCCGGGGCTTGTCACTGCTGCTCCCTACGGAACCGCGAAGGTCCCGGAGGTGAAGCTTGATGTCAAATTACTTGACCACGCTCAGCAGGGTACGCTTGCCGCCCTTGTAGGTGTACAGGGTCAGGGTGCCGTTCAGGATGTCGCCCTTGGCGTCGAAGGCGATTTCACCGGTCACGCCCTTGTGCTTGATCTTGGCCAGAACCGGCAGGTAGACCTTGGGGTCGGACGAGCCGGCTTGTTTCATGGCGTCAGCCAGGGTCATCAGCGCATCGTAGGTGTACGGTGCGTAGATCACGACGTCCTGGTTGAACTTCTTCTTGTAGGCAGCCTTGAAGTCTTCCAGCGGCTTCTTGCCTGCTTCGGTCACGCCACCGGCTTCGGCGCAGACCACTTCGCTGTCCTTCAGGCCAGCACCGGCCAGGCTCGGCAGTTCGGTGGTGCAGATACCGTCACCGCCCATGAACTTGGCAGCCACACCCAGCTGATCCATCTGGCGCAGCATCGGGCCGGCCACGGCATCCATGCCGCCGAAGAAGACCAGGTCAGGCTTCTTGGACTTGACCGAGGTCAGGATGGCGTTGAAGTCGGTAGCCTTGTCGGTGGTGTACTGGGTGGCCACGATGGTGGCACCGGCAGCCAGGGCGCTCTTGCGGAATTCTTCAGCCACGCCTTGACCGTAGGCAGTGCGGTCGTCGATGACGGCCACGTTCTTGCCCTTGAGTTCATTGACGGCATAACGGCCCAGGACGCCACCGAGCTGGCCATCGTTGGCCACCACGCGGAAGGCGGTGTTGAAGCCTTGCTGGGTGTACTTGGGGTTGGTTGCCGAGGGCGAGATCTGCGGGATGCCGGCGTCGTAGTAGATCTTGGAGGCCGGGATGGTGGTACCGGAGTTCATGTGGCCAACCACGCCCTTGACCTTGGCATCGACCAGGGCCTGGGCCACGGTGGTGGCTTGCTTCGGATCGGAAGCGTCATCCTGCGGGACCAGCTGGAAGGTGACCTTCTTGCCGCCGATCTCGAAGCCCTTGGCATTGAGTTCGTCCACGGCCATGCGGGCGCCGTTTTCGTTGTCCTTGCCGATGTGTGCATTGGGACCGGTCAGAGGAGCGACGTGACCGATCTTGATGACTTCTTGTGCTTGCGCTGCCCCTGCAAACGAGAACGCTGCCACCAGTGCCGTAGCGACAGGAATCATTTTGATTTTTTGCATGAATTGCTCCTATTACTTCCAATGAAAGATTGAAAACGCAGTTCGTTGTGCCATTTGTTATGTGTGCTGACCGAACCTGACCACCGTGTGGACGGCAACCCGGTCGGAAAACACCGCAGCGCCTCCCAGTCGCTGACCGGTTCTTGCTTGCGGACTCTGCTACAGCAAAAAACGAGCCATGCCTGTGGGCATCCCGACTCGGGCGCTCTCCCGCCGCTCATCGCCGCTAAAAAAGGGACGGAGCCACAGCAGGCAAGCGGCCCGGTCAAAGCCCCAGGCCAGGCGGGGCCGTTCCTCCAATGCACTGCCCCGCCGGGCAGAATACACCGTAATGGTGCGGCTGGGAGAGCGAGTTCCATGCCAACGCTGCGCTTCATTCATATCGCACGTTTTATGCACTTTTTTGAATCAGGATGCGAAGGAGCGCACCAATAAGGGCGGGGAAACAGAAGAAAACTGCAGTTGTAACGAGGCTGGCCCGGGGAGCCAGCCTCATTTTTACGAGGAAATTCCCGTAATGCGAGAATTTTTCTTCACCTGCCCCCGGATGCAGGGCCAGCCTTGTGGAAGGAGCAGGTGAACGACGGGAGCGGTAATTGACGAGCGATTTCGCTCGGCCCGAAGCTCAGAATGCGTAACGCCCCTGCACATAGATCGTCCGCGGCGCGCCGACCAGTTTGCCCAGATTGCCATCGACGGTACGAGTGAAGTAGCGCCGGTCCATCAGGTTGTTGACGCCCGCGGTGAGGTCCAGCCCCTTCTTGCCCGGCACCTTCCAGCTCGCCTGCGCATTCCACAGACGCACGCCGGGGATTTCCCCGATGCTGCCGTCGGCGCTTTCGGCGAGGGTGTTGGCTTCATCGGCAAACTGCCGGCCCTGGTGCGTCGTCGACAGGTTCAGGGCCCAGGGACCGGATTGCAGGCGCACCCCGAGCGTATCGGTCGTGCGGGCGTAGAACGGCAAGTCCTTGCCCGGATTGCTGCCCGACTTCTGCAGCGCCCGCGTGTAGGTGTAGTTGGCGAAGACCGACCAGCCTTTCAGGGGGCTGTCCTGGTCGAAGGCATAGTCCATCGCCAACTCCACGCCATCATGCTGGGTCCTGCCGATGTTGCGGAAGACGTTGGGCGTCGTTCCCTGCACCGAGACGATCTGGTTGTCAAAATTGATGTGGAACATCGTCGCCTCGGCCGAGGCTTGCGCACTCTTCCACCGCACGCCCCCTTCCATCGTCCTGGCCAGTTCGGGCGACAGCGGATGGGCGGAGGACATGGTGTTGAGCTGCGAATTCTGCACCACGCCGAACGAGGTGTTGTAGTTGCTGAACAGGGTCAGCTGCTCGGTGAGCAGGTAGGCGAGGTTGATCGAGGGCAGGAGCTTGTCGTTGGCCACCTCGTAGGGCGTCTTCTTGCCCGTTTCGTAGCGGCTCGACTGCACCTGTTCGAAACGCAGGCCCGGCGTGATGCGCCATTTGCCCAACGCGATCTTGTCGTCGATGTAGGCGGCATGGGCATCGGTGCTGTTCTGGAACCGGGTGAATCCGCTCAACACGCCGGTGCGAACCGCTTCGTTGTAGATATTGTCGTCCCCGCGCTCGCGGATGGTGCGGTAGCCGACGGTGACATCATGCGTGGTGCTGCCCCAGGCGAAGCGCTGCGTGTAGCGGGGCTCGATGCCCAGCGTTTCGTAGTTGCGCGGCTGATGCGACAGGCGCACGCCGGTCGCGTTGATCAAGCTGCTCTGCCGGGTCGCCTGGTTGAAGTAGGTGCGGACCTCCAGCTCCTGATGGTCCGACAGCGTATTGAGGTAGCCGACGTCGAAGCCTTTGCGGGTGCCGCTCCAGTTGTCGCGCAGGCGGGTATTCTGGAACGGATCGGCGGCGTACTGAGCGGTGCTCAGGCCGCCCGGGGTGCGGCTCATCACGTCGTAGTAATTGAGCTTGGCATAGAGCTCGGCACTCGCTGAAATTTCGTAGCGCATCTTCAGCGCAAAATCGTTGAGGTGCTCATCGCTCTTGTCGCGCCATCCGCTGCCGTCCTGGCCCGAATACAGGAAGGCCATGCCCAGTCCATTGTCGCCCTGGCCGCCGGCGAAGGCGGTGTACTGCGCATTGCCGCCGCCCTTGCCGTAGCTGTTGTAGCGCACGGAAGCATCCCCCGAGATACCCTCGCTTGCCGGAATGGAGCGCGTCTTGAAATTGATGATGCCGCCCACGTTCTGCGGGCCGAAGCGCACTGCACCGCCACCACGGATGACGTCGATCGATTCGATGTTGTTCAGGCTCAGTGGTGCGAACGAAAGCTGGGGCTGGCCGTAGGGTGCCACCGACAAGGGGATGCCATCGAGCAGGACGGTGGAACGTGGCGAAAAGCGCCCGGTCAGGCCGCGCACGCCGATATTCAAGGAAATGGCGCTGCCGGACGTACCGGCGCTGTCACTGGACTGCACGCCCGGAATGCGGCGCATCACTTCGCCGATGCTGATGGCGCCGGTGCTGTCGATGTCCTGCTTCCTGACCACGGTGCGGGCGCCGGGATAGGTCTTCACGCTGCTCTCCAGCCCGGTGCCGAGCCAGTCGCTGCTGACCTGGATCGGCTCCAGCGCGGCCTGCCCGGCGGGCGCGGCGGACTGTTGCGCCACGCTTGGCAAGTGGAAACCGAGCGCCACCAGCGAAACCAGGATGGAGGTGGCGATACGCATATCGCGTGCAGGGTTGAAAGGGGCCTGATTGGTCTTCATTATTTTTCGGTCCAATAAAAATACTGGCGAACCTCCGCCGTTCATTGCTGATAAAAAAAGGCTCTTCCGGACTGATCCAAAAGAGCCGAAATAATAATGATTCGCATTCTATTTTTTACGAATTCCGAGGCGTGCCTGTGTTTTTCTCCATTGACCTCGAATATTTTTGAGTGCCGGTGCGCAGCCCCGGCACGGAAACACGCCAATTGACGTTTGCCATCCAAACCTGCAGTCACGCTCATTGATTCGTAAGGCATTTTCTCTCCCGTCGCCAAATTAGCGCACGACCCTTTGACATCCAAGTGCTCATTTTCATGCTGTATTGCCACCTATCCTTGCAATTTCCTAAAGTCGTATGCCCTTGCTGTTGAATCGCCCTAACATCTGCCCCAGTTTCCCCTCGGAAATTTTCACCCTAAGCTACCCCATGTGAGACCACAACCCAGCTCATTACAGCCTACGGAATGTTGAATTGCATTTAAATCTGACCCACTTTCCTCGGAAATTTGCATCCTAAGTTGACCCATGTTTAGACCACAATCCTGCTCATGATAGCGAGCGGGAGAACGGAGTGATAAACGTGGCCCTACTT